>JAYVLW010000728.1:0-5672 GCA_043759315.1 Myxococcales bacterium | reverse complement strand
GAGGAGGTCGCGGCGCACATCGCGGCCCTCGCGTGGATGGGCCTGCGGCACCTGCCGAAGAAGCCGCGGATCAGCGCGCGGCGCCGCGACGAGTAACGCTCACGGGGCGGCCGGCGCGAGCGACTTCAACCGCCAGAACCGCTGCTGCTTCGCGTAGTGCTCGGCGAGGCGGAACAGGAGGTCCGGCTTGTCGGGCGAGTCATCCGGCGTCTGCGCCACGAGCTTCGCGAGCACGGCCTCTTGCTCGACGCGAATCGGCTGGGTGTCCTCCTCGATCTGCATCGCCTCGTCACCGGTGAGCGGACGACCGGGCAGCGCCGCGACGGGCCGGCTCGGCTTCGTGCGGTCGGACAGCTTGACCGGAATGACCACGGTGTGTGGGCGGGTGTACTTCGGCGTGTCGGCCGACGCCGTCGTCGCCGCGAGCAGGAGGAGGAGGGAGAGGAAGGTGCGCATGGCCACACAGTAGGGGCTCGCGTGGAGGTGGTCGTCACGATGGTATGTGCGGTTGTCACGATCTCGTGAGCGAACGAGTGGGCGCATGTCGCCCGCAGCGAGCGGCATCGCTCGCGGTGTCGTACGGACGGCGGCTGTGGCGACGTCGGGCGTGGCTCGAATGCTGCTGCTGGACGCTCCATGATGAGACGAAGTGCTGTGGCCGGATCTCTCGTTCTTGCGTCGGTTTCCTTGTTTGCGTGCGGCGACGATCGATCTACGAGCGCGGATGCTCCGGGAGCCGACGCCATGCACAACCCGCCGAACCCGGCGGGGCTCGGGCCCGCGCCCGTGGACCTTGGCAGCACGTCGGATCTTGCCGGCACCGGGGCCTATGTGCTGCTCGCCAAGACCGGCGTCACGAACGTCACGGGGTCGTCGATCACCGGAGGGCACGTGGGCCTGAGCCCGGCGGCGGCAACGTTCATCACCGGCTTCGGGATGACCGCCGACGCGACGAACATGTTCTCGACGTCGCCAGCGGTCGTGGCGCCGGGAAAGATCTACGCGAGCAACTACGCGGCGCCGACGCCGACGAACCTGACCACGGCCGTGCTCGCGATGCAGGCGGCGTACAGCGATGCCGCGAGCCGCACGAACCCGGATGCCCTCAACCTCGCGAGCGGAAATCTCGGCGGCCAGACGCTCGCCCCGGGTCTCTATACGTGGGGCACTGGCGTCACGATCGCGAGCGACATCACGCTCGCGGGCGGCGCGACGGATGTGTGGATCATGCAGGTCAAGGGGAAGCTCGAGCTGGCGACCGCGAAGAGCGTGATCCTGTCCGGCGGAGCGCAGGCGAAGAACATCACGTGGCAGGTCACCGGCGAGGTGACGCTCCACGCGACGTCCCACTTCGAGGGCGTCATCCTCGGCAAGACCGGGATCACGCTGCAGACGCAGGCCACGTTGCATGGCCGTGCGCTCGCGCAGTCGCTGGTCGCGCTCGATAACAACGCCGTCACCGCGCCCTGAGCGCGCGGATCAGTTGTCGGCGGTCGTCGTGTCGTGCTTCGGCAGCGCGGCGATCAAGGCCTCGGTGGTCAGCATGAGCGCGGCGACAGACGCGGCGTTCTGCAGCGCGACGCGCACGACCTTAGTCGGATCGATGACGCCGGCCTTCACGAGGTCCTCGTAGACGCCGGTGGCTGCGTTGTAGCCGTACGCGCCCGCACCCTGGCGCACGTTGTCGACCACGACCGGGCCCTCGGCGCCCGCGTTGGTCGCGATCTGGCGCAGCGGCTCCTCGAGCGCGCGGCGGATGATGTTGACGCCGAACCGTCGGTCGTCGGCGAACGTCAGCTTGTCGAGCGCCGCCGCGCAGCGGATCAGCGCGACCCCGCCACCGGGGACGATGCCCTCCTCGACCGCGGCGCGCGTGGCGTGCATCGCATCCTCGACGCGCGCCTTCTTCTCCTTCATCTCGACCTCCGTCGCGGCGCCCACGCTGATCACCGCCACGCCGCCGACGAGCTTCGCGAGCCGCTCCTGCATCTTCTCTTTGTCGTAGTCCGAGCTGGACTCCTCGATCTCGCGGCGGAGCGCCTTCACGCGCGCCTCGATCGCCGTCTTCTCGCCTGCGCCTTCGACGATGGTCGTGGTGTCCTTGTTGATCACGACCTTCTTGGCGCGGCCGAGCTCGGCGAGCGTCAGGTTCTCGATCGACTCGCCGAGATCCTCGGTGATCGCTCGGCCGCCCGTGACGGCGGCGAGGTCCTGCAGCATCGCGGTGCGGCGATCGCCGAAGCCCGGCGCCTTGATCGCGCAGACGTGGAGGGTGCCGCGGAGCTTGTTGACGACCAGGGTGGCCAGCGCCTCGCCCTCGACCTCCTCGGCGACGATCAGCAGCGGCTTGCCCGACTTCGCGACGAGCTCGAGCAACGGAAGGAGCTCCTTCATGCTGCCCAGGCGTCGCTCGTGGATCAAGATGTACGGATCGACGAGCACCGCCTCCATTCGTTCGGCGTCGGTGACGAAGTACGGGGACATGTAGCCGCGTTCGAGCTGCATGCCCTCGACGACCTCGAGGGTCGTGTCCATCGTCTTCGCTTCCTCGACGGTGATCACACCGTCCTTGCCGACCTTCGCCATCGCATCGGCGATCAGCGTGCCGATCGTGACATCGCCGTTGGCGCTGATGATGCCGACCTGCGCGATCTCGGCCTTGCCCTTGGTCGGGACGGACAGCTTCTGGAGCGCCTCGACGACGGTGATGACGGCGGCATCGATCCCGCGCTTGATGTCCATCGGGTTCGCCGCCGCGGCGACGAGCTTCATGCCCTCGATGTAGATCGCCTGCGCGAGCACCGTGGCGGTGGTGGTGCCGTCGCCGGCGATGTCAGAGGTCTTCGATGCGACCTCCTTCACCATCTGCGCGCCCATGTTCTCGAAGCGATCCTCGAGCTCGATCTCCTTCGCGACGGTGACGCCGTCCTTGGTGATCGTGGGGGCGCCCCACGACTTCTCGATGATGACGTTGCGGCCGCGTGGTCCGAGCGTGACCTTGACGGCGTTGGCGAGGATGTTGAGGCCGTTCGCGATGTTCTGGCGCGCGGCCACGTCGAAGATGATGTCTTTGGCGCTCATGGTCGTACCTAGTCCTCGAGAACGGCGAGGACGTCGTCTTCGCCGAGGATGATGTGATCGTCGCCGTCGACCTTCACTTCGGAGCCGGTGTACTTGCCGATCAGGATCCGGTCGCCGGGCTTGACGACGAGCGCCTGGATCGAGCCGTTCTCGAGCCGCTTGCCGGTGCCCACGGCGATCACGGTCGCCTCGAGGGGCTTCTCCTTGGCGTTATCGGGGATGAACAAGCCGGTCTTGGTCTTGGAGACCTCGGCGGAGCGCTTGGCGAGGACACGGTCGTGCAGCGGACGGATCTTCATGCCGCGTCGCGATGCAACGATCGTGCGCGGCCGCACACCGCGCACAGGGTCCGTCAGCGCGACGACCGGGCGACATCGCCCGATTCCCGTCGGCGGGATGGGCGGAACGCTACGAGACGCCGGCGTCTCGGTCACCGGCGACGAATGCCGGAGGAGCCCTCACAGCTTCTTGAGCTGCGCCTTCTGCACCTTGCCGAGCGCGGTGCGGGGCAGCGAGTCGACGAACCGCACCTCGCGCGGGCGCTTGTGCGGCGACAGCCGGCTCGCCACGTGATCTTCGAGAGCGCGGGCATCGACCGGAGCGCGCGCGACGACGAACGCGACGATCTTCTCGCCGAGATCGGGATCGGGGGCGCCGATCACGGCGGCCTCGGCGATCGCGGGGTGCTCGAGGAGCGCGGCCTCGACCTCACCGGCGCCGACCTTGAAGCCGCCGCACTTGATGATGTCGGTGGAGCGGCGCCCGATGATGCGCAGCTCGCCGTCGGGATCGCGCGAGGCGACGTCGCCCGTGTAGAACCAGCCGTCGGCATCGAGCACGGCGCGGGTTGCGTCGTCGTTCCCGAGGTAGCCCGCGAACACGTGCGGGCCGCGTACGGCGATCTCGCCGGAGTCATCGGTGGTGAGCGGGACCCGCGCGTCGTCGACGAGGCGGAGCTCCACGCCGTCGAGCGGCGGGCCGACGGATCCCGGGCGGCGCTCGCCATCGTGGCGGGTCGAGCAGTTGATGAGGGTCTCGGTCAGGCCGTAGCGCTCGACCGCGCGCTGGCCGGTGAGGCGCTCGAGCCAGGCATGATCCGCGACCGAGAGTGGCGCCGAGCCGCTGACGAGGAGGCGCGCGGAGCGCAGGGCGCCGGCGAGCGCGGGGGCCTGCTCCGCGGCCTCGCACAGGCGGTGGTACATGGTCGGCACCGCGAACAGCATGGCGGGCGCGTGATCACCGAGCGCGGCGCCGACCTCCTCGGGAGAGAACCGGGGGACCCAGCGCAGCGTGCCGCCACGGCGGAGGACGCCGAACCAGCCGAGCACGAGGCCGTGGACGTGGAACAGCGGCAGCGCGTGCACGACGGTGTCGGCGGCAGTCCACGCCCAGGCGTGCGCGAGCATGTCGAGGTTGCTTGCGATGTTGCGACGGGTGATCAGCGCGCCCTTCGGAGCGCCGGTCGTGCCGGAGGTGTAGAGGACGAGGGCCGGCGCGCCGTCGATGTCGCGCGCGGGGAGGGGCGCGTGCGGAGCGACGACGATCGGGGTCGCGATCGGATCGCCGGCGACCGTGGCAGGCGTCGCGGCGACGCAGGCGCGCGGCGCGGCGTTCGCGAGGACGTGGGCGAGCTCGCCCGCGCCGAGCTTCGGATCGAGGGGCACCGAGACGTAGCCAGCGGCGGCGTGCGCGGCGAACGCGACGAGGGTCTCGAGCGCGGGCTGTGTCCACACACCGATCCGATCGCCCGGAGCGAGGCCGCGCGCCGCGAGCGCCGCGATGTGATGCGCGCAGGCGGTGGCGAGCTCGCGCTGGGTCAGCACGCGATCGCCGACGCGCACGGCAGGGCGATCGCTCGGGGCGTGCAGGCAAGCGAACAGCGGATCCATCTCGGGCGACGATAGCGCTCGTGGGCGCGCGTTGCAGTACGCTCGCCGGCCGTGTTGATGCTTCGCGCCACCGCCGCCTCGATCGTCCTCGTTGCCTGTCGCTCCGCGCCGCCGATGGCCGAGCGTCCCGTTCCACCCGCGCCGATCGCGGCCGACGCGGCGGTCGATGCCGCGCCCGACGCCGGCGTGCCCGAGGCGGTCACGACCGCGCCGGCCTGGGTGTTTCGCTATACCACCGCGCAGCGCGCCGAGACCTGGACGCTGCGCTACGCGGCGGGCAGCGCGCTGCTCGTCGTCGAGACGGCGCAGGGGGCCACGCGCTACATCGGCACGGCGACCGAGGGTTCCTCGCTTGTCCTCGCCGTGAGCACGGCGACGGCGAAGCTCGGGCTCGACTGCAAGCACGCGAAGCGCGCGGTCGGCACGAGGTGCAACGACACCAAGGCGAAGCCGATCGAGCTGCTCGACTGCTATCACCCCGACTTCGCCGCCCCGATGCCGTTCGGTCCCGCGCCCGGCGTCGAGTATGCGGTCACGGAGAGCTGCAACGGCTATCGGCTCGCCGCGCCTTAGCAGGCGCCGACCGTCTAGGATGGCGGGGTGGCGTTCACGATTCGCGCGCTCGAGCGCAAGACCGACCGGTGCGGCGTCGAGGCGGTCGACACGTCGTTCGAGACGGCGACGGTGTTCGACGTGGTGGTG
>JAYVLW010000727.1:0-11797 GCA_043759315.1 Myxococcales bacterium | reverse complement strand
GCGCGTGGCGGCGGTGGCTCGATCGTCAACATCGCGAGCGTCGCGGGACTGCGCGCATCGCCGATGCAGGGCATCTACGGCGCCACCAAGGCCGCCGTGATCAGCATGACGCAGACCCTCGCGTTCGAGCTCGGCGGATCGAACATCCGGGTCAACGCGATCGCCCCGGGCCTCGTCGAGACGAAGTTCGCCCAGGCGATCGTCGGGAACCCGATGCTGCGGGACCACGTCGTCAAGCGGACGCCCCTCGCCCGCCACGCTCAGCCGTCCGAGATCGCGGGCGCGGCGGTCTACCTCCTGTCCGACGTGTCCTCGTTCACCACGGGCTCGGTGCTCACCGTCGATGGTGGCCTGACCTCGACGTAGACCGAACCCGCGACGGCCGACGGCGAAGTTGCCGCTCAGACGTCAGGTGAACACTGCCAGCGACCTGGGGATGGTCTCGGAGCGCGACGAACATCGTCGACATCAGTGAGCTCCGTCGCGCTACCGATGTCGACCGACGAGCGAGCACATCTCGTTCGACCCAAGCAATACTCGCGCCATGCCGGGCGTTCACGGTGTCCACTACGCGCGGATCTGTGACTTCGATGGCCGGGGGCGGGCGATCGATACGGTGCTGCAGTTCGCGGAAGAGGCGAAGTCCGCGAGGGTCTCGACGACGAAGCGTAGGTTCCTGCACCTTCGTGATCGTCGCGCGGAACCGGCGCGCTGGCTCTGCGTGCAGCTGCCGCCCAGCGTTCCGTGGGCGCCGACCGCTACTTGTCCACGAGTCGAATTCCGAGGGTTCGCGCGGCGTCGATCATGCGAGCGTCCATGGTCAGTAGCCGCAGCGACGGCAGCCTCTTGCGTGCGGCGAGGTAGGTCGCAAGGTGGATCGCGTCGAGGGTCCGGAGGGTGGAGGGCGCGAGCAACGAGGCGTCCGCACAAACCGTACGAGACATCTCCCAGACCTCGCAACGCTGCCACAGGTCCGCGACCTCGTGTTCTACGCGGGTGCGCTGAGCCCCCGAGATTCGCTGCTCGGCCTCGGCTCGCACGAGGGATCGACCGACCTCGACCAATGCGAGCCTCGAAACGAGCAACGTCGGGCTCTTGGCAATGGCTCGTCGAGCCGGTGCGGAGAGGCCTTTCTCCAGGACGGCACTCACCACGACCGATGAGTCCAGCAACAGCGGTGTCATCGATCCTCGCGAAGCGCATCGAGGATCGCGGCGGCGGTGCCGACGGGCAGACCGAGGCCCTTGCTCGACCACACCCAGGAGCCCTTGGAGGTGGTAGCCCTCTCGATGACCCCACTGCCTGCGAGTTGATCGAGGATGTCGTCGATGTCGGTCGGGGGGGTGGGCTGTCGTCTCGCGGGTCGCAGCTCGGCGACGACCTCTTCGCGCTCGGTGACCAGGACGGTCTCCCCGCCCTTCACCAAGCGAACATACTCGGAGAGGTGCGCTTTGAACTGCTTGATCCCGACAGCCTTCACGGTTCCATGGTGACCTCCAGGGGTCACTTCGTCAAGGCCGCATCGCTTCCCTCGACGTAGCCCCAATCCGTCTTCGCGGCGCCTCTGCGCACGCGATCCGATGTCGGCTCGACGGCCTGGCTCAGGCGGTCGCGCGTGGGCGGTAGTGAGCCGGCCACCGCGCATCGAGAAGCCGCAAGAGGACGTCGAGGGATCCGCCGTTACACATCTCGAGGCTGAACAGCCAGCACTGCACCATGACGACGTCGATCACGTCCGAGTCTTCGGCCGAACAGGCCATCTGTCGATGCCCGCCGCGTGAGTTTCACTGTCCCGGTGCTCCCACCGACCGCACTTGGAACGACCAGCCGAAGATCGAGGCGAACCTAGCCCTTGCAACATAGGACGCCGCCACGGCTCCCGTCCGAATTCCCGCAATCGCCCATCCCCCTTGGCAGCCAACGATCCTTGATGGATTTGGCGAGCGATAGCCGTCGTTGGTGCCGTCGCTGCAGCCGCTCTGCACTGGATCTGGTGCGTCGGCTACGACGTCTCCCGCATCCTCCGACGCGTCAGAGATCGCGCCGAAGCCCACTCTCCCGCATCCAGATACCAACGCCATGACCAGCATCGCGCGCATCACCGAAACAACCTCGCATGCGGCAACGAACAGCGCAATTCAGCCGCCGACTAGCATCTGCTCCACCGCACCTGGACCCGGAGGTGCGCGTCACGGGCACGCGACGGGCGCGGCGCTCGCGATCGTCGATACGGCGAGCGTGCCGTTCGCGGTCCTGAACGTGGCGTAGTCGGCGGCGGCGGCGGGTCCGGAGGCACATGGCTTCGCAGGCATCACCGAGCCCGTCATCACCTTTGCGTGGCCCGCAACATCCGCGACGATCGATAACCACACCTTGTACGCTCCTTCGCCGCGAAGCTTTGCCGGGCGAATCGCGTCGATCCTCGCGAGCTGCGCCTCATCGGTTGGCTGGTACGGCCCCGTCGAGGTCGCGGCGAGCGAGGCCCACAACGAGAGCTCCCACATCCACTTTGTCGAGTCCGCCTCCCCACGGGCCGGCGGGGCGAGCTTGACCAAACGATCGAGGATCTTCTCGCGTGCGCAGACGTCGGGGGTGGCTGCGGTGCAACCGATCCCCGAGAGGTAGTCGTCGTCCGAATCGATCGAGAATCCGTGCAGCAGTACGTCGCTGTACAGCTCGATCCACGCGGCGTACGCGCCATCGCGGGTCTGGGTCGGCTTCGGACCGGTCGACGCCACCAGATCGAGGAACGCTTGCTCACCGGGGTTGAGGGTGTAATAGCCCTCCGTGCTGCCGATCAACGCCGGGTCGAACACGCGCGTCAGTACCTCCTCGGCTTCGACACGATAGACATCAACCCACTCCGACATCTCCTGCTTCGCGACCGAAACGATGGGCCGGGTCAGCTCGATCGCCTTCACCGCGTTGCGCGTCTGCTCTCGGACTGCGGTCGCCGTCACATAGGCGGCATAGTCTCCGTGCGTTGGCCGCGAGGGCATCAGGTACCCGACCATTGCGTCGGCGTGCTGCTGGAAGTAGGGCGCGAACGCCACGTAGCCGTTGACGTCGGTCCAGGTCGTCCAACCGAGACCCGTGAGGGCGGTGCCGCGACACGGCATCGTTCGGGCGAGGGCATCCAGCTCGGCGAGGCGTCCAGCGTTGATCGGCTTGGCCTCGAGGGCGGGCTTGAAGGTCAGGAGCATCCAATCGACGTAGCTCGTGGTACACGCTGCGTTGCCACCATCGGTCTTGCCATCGGGGCTCCCCACCTCCTCGGTTGGGGAGCCGCTGCTGAAACAGCCGGTCACGAGACTAGCCAGCAGCGCGCTTGTGAGCCTCATGCCGAGAACTAGAGCAACCGCCACGCCGCCCGTAAGCTCCCGAAACCTCTTCGAGACGCTGGCTACTCGTTCCGCCACACGAGACCGTCATCGAACGTGATCGGTGGACGCGCGAGCTGACCGGCGGCCTTAGAATGACCAACCGAAGTTGATGCGGAGGATGGGAAGCCAATTCGAATCCGTGAAGCTCCCGGTGACCGCCGGGTCTCCCTGGAGCGCTGGCTCGACAACCAGGTAGCGGGCACCGAGCTGGGTCTCGAACGTGAAGCCGAAGCGCGTGGCAATCTTGTAGCCAAGGAACGGCCCGATGGTGAGCCCGCCTGCAGCGGCGGCAGTTCCGGCTGGTAGGGTGTCGAACTTCACGTTCTCTTCGAGAACATCGACACCGATCTCCATCCCGTGATCGAAGCTGCCGATCGCGTAGTAGCGGATCTGCCCACCCGCCTCGATCTCTCTCCCCGAAACCGTCGTGCTCGACGACGAGATCTCGCGCTTTCCTCCGCCGACGGTCAGCGAGACACCGAGCTTGTCGAGGACCCGGTATTCGGCGGTGAATTCGACAAGTGGGACGATCAGTCGAAGTGGCGCCCACATCACGCTGACCTTGCGCTTCGGGCGACCCGCGGGCGCGGGCACCACTGCTACTTCGGGAGCAGCGGCGACTGCGCTCGTGGGAGGCCGCGCGGGTTCGGACGCCACCGTGGGCTGCGCCCGTGCAACGGCCGTGAACCCGAGTAGCGATACGATCAGAGTGAGACGGATCATGGCGCCACGGTTTCACGTTGGTCACTCGCGGCTCCTTACGCACGGCGCGCTTCTCGCTGATTCTCGCTAACGAGCGCTGGCGACCTGGCGCCTCGGATTCATCCCGAGCGCATCACGTCCGTTGGCCATCATGACCACACTGGCGGTCACTGCCGATGAGCGGCAGCTGATCGTGGATGCGCTCGAGACCTGTCATGGCAATCAGACCCACGCTGCGCGACTGCTCGGAATCGCTCGGCGGACCTTGCTCAACAAGCTCGAGAAGTTCGCGGTTCCTCGGCCGCGCAAGCGGCCGTAGCAGACGACGCGCTCCGCCAGGTGGTTCGGCAACGCTGAACGGGTGGCGGACCGACTCGGCTTGTCGCGAAGTGAGCTGTATGCGCGCGCGATAGCTCGGTTCGTCCGGGAGCACTCCGGCGAGGCGATCACGAATGCGATCAATCTGGCGTTGAAGAGAGCGCCCCTGGCGTTGGACCCCGTACTCGCGCGCATTCAGGGTACGCGTTCACGGGCCGCACTACCGCGCGGCGATCAGAGACGGGGTCTTGCGATCGTTTAGCGCGGCGTGAATGGCGGAGTTGAGATAGGCGAGGACGTCGCGGTGCTGTTTGCGGCAGGTGTGAGTCACGGAGGTGAGGTTCGCGGCGAACTGGTTGCCTCGCTCGCTCTGCGACCCGCCGCTGCACCGACGCCAGCAGACGAGACCGCGGAGCTCGCGCTCGGCGTGGTTGTTGGTCGCCTCGACGTTGGAGTCGTGGACGAAACGCCAGAGTGCGTCGCGGTGTTCGAGGATATTCCGACACGCGCCCTGAAAGCCCTTGGCGGGCAGAGCTGCGCCCTCTTCGAGCAGACGTTCCATGATCGCTCGGACGTTGGTGGCTACCGATCGGAGGTCGGCGCGTGTGCCGGTGCCATCGCGGACGCGATGCCATGCGTGCAGCAACACGCGCGACCACAGCAGCATGTCGGCGCCGATCTCTCCGGGGCGACCGCGCCGTTCACTGAAGCTCGCAAACTTGCGGATGAGATGAAGCCGTTGAACACCGCGCGCCAGTTGCCATGCACCGAGCCGTCCACCCAGTTGGTACCCGCGGGCGCGGCTTCGAAGTTATCCGAGAAGCTCGTGAGGGCAGCTTCGTCTTGACCTTCGATGTCGGACGGTGCCGCTGCACATCCAGCCCACCAGCACGCCCCCAGGAAGGAGAGGATGAATTTGAACATGGGCAGCTGGTAAGCACGTCACGTGCCCGTGAACATGTGAACGATTGCGAGCGACTGGACTCGCAGGGGTTGCGCAGTTGCGCAGTTGCGCACTTCCCTGGTTGCGCAACTGCGCAGTTGGACTCTAGCCGCCGAGCTTCTTGCTGATCAGGCGGTTCATCGACACGCCTTGCTCAGCGGCTTCCATCGCGAGCTCGCGATGCTGTTCCGGCGGGACACGCACAAGGATCTTGCCGCTGAAGTCCTGCAGCGACAACGGCGCCGGCGGCGTCTCCCTCGACTTCGACATGTCCTCCAGCACCTCGGCGACCAGCTTCGTGATCCCATTCAACGCCTCGCCGGGGCTCTTTGCGAGCCAGCTTAGCGACGGGAATTCCGCGACGAGTCCGACGTGCTCGGAGTCCTCTTCGGACCAGCGCACGCGGTACGTGTATTTCTCCGGGTTGTGGGGGAGCTGTGCTGCGTTCTTCGCCATGATGGGTCTCCGGGTGGAGATGGGTTGATGGTTGATATTCGGTGGGTAGGTTGGTCTAGACGGGACGTTCACTTCTTCTTTGGCTTCTTCTCGGTCTTGATGGGCTGCGTCGCTGCTTTCTCGGCAGCCTTCGCCGCAGCGGCCTGGATGTCGCGCAGCTTGGCGAGCGCAGCGAGTACCTGACGAACCTGGTAGGCTTGAGCCCTGGTGGGTCTGGCCTTCTCGACGAGCGACCGCTGGCAGCACGCGCCAATCGATCGGCCAGGCGCGCCACGGAGCAGTCTTCGCTGTCTCGGGTGCGACGGCCAGGATACAGGTCGCGTCCGCCCCACCAGATGCACAAACTTCTGCTCCTGAGCCTGCTCCTCGCCGCCTGCAAGCACGACTCGCCACCTGCGCCATTCGTGGGTCCGCTGACCGTCGAGCAAGTGATGGGGGCCAAGAACGTGGTCGCGGTATGCGCGGACACCTGGGATGTAGCCCTGGCCACGCTCCAGGCCCGCCTCGGACCGCCGACCAAGGTCGACGGCGGCAAGTTCACGTGGGCCGCGAGAGACACCACGCGCTGCGCGCTGGTCCGGTTCGATCGCGGGGAGTGTCCGCCGGAGTGGAACAAGCCCGGCATGCGCGTGAACCTGAGCACGGACCCCTTCATGACGACGGCAGACAGTACCGAAGGAGACCACAAGGGCTGCGTCGCGCTCGCTCCTCCGCCGTAGCCGTCGGACGCGGTTGCGCACCACCAGGTCGATCACCCATCCACCATCAGCGAGCGGAGTCGCGGCGCTGATAGACACGCAGGCCGACCGCACAGCCGAGCGCGAACACGATCTCGAGCGTGAGCCACAGCCACTGCCGGCCATCCGGCCTGCCGTCGAGAACGAAGCCGACGGTGCGAGCCGCGCCGATGCCGACCATCGCCCAGCCGAGCAGGCCGAGCACGGTGCGCGGCCATGGCTTTGGGGCCGGCAGCCACGCGACGAACGCGCCGAGCCCGAGGAGCGGGCCGCCCCAGCTCGCGCGCAGGTTGATCAGCTGCGTGCTGGTCTCGTGCGGCTTGCCGAGCGCCACCGCGGTATCGAGTGGCGTCATGGTGACGTACGCACCCACGAGCAGCATCGCGAAGCCGAACGCGAACTGCGCGTGCTGCCGCGTCATCGCTTCGCCAGGCCGGCGCCGATTGCGGGTGCGACCGTGGGATCGGCGTCGATCGCGGCGGCCCACGCCTTCGCCACGTCGAGGTAGCCCGCGAGGTCGAGATCGAACTGCGCGATCGCCTCGGCCGGCGGTAGCGCGGCGAGATCGCGGAGCAGCGCGACATAGTCGCTCAGCCGCTCGACCTTCGCACCCGGAACGACGATGCGATCCTTGAACGGCGGAGGCGGCGGCGCTTCGTCGCCGAGCACCACACCACCGCGAGCGCGGAACTCCTGGTAGAACGCGTCGCGCGTCATCCGGTCGCCCATCCGCGGCACGGGATCGCGCGCGAAGTACGCCTGCTCCCGGATCTGGAGCGCGAGCACGCGGCACTGCACCGCATCGCGATCGGTGACACCGACCGTCGCCGACAGCATCGCGTTCGCAGCGGAGCGCGCGCGCGGCGTGACCTCGACATCGTTCTCCGAGCCGAACCGGAACCGCGACGCTTCGAGCGCGGCGCGACGCACGCGCCAGCTCGGATCGGCGCTCGCCGCTGCCGCGGCCGCGAAGTCACCCGCCTCGAGCAACGCGAACACGGGCTCGCGCGACCGGCCGACCGGCGGCAGGGGCGGCGGCGTGGTCTGCGTCTTCGTGTTCGCGCGCTCGAGCGTGGCAGCGAACCCCGCGGTGTTATCCGGCAGCGGGTTGTGCTTCACCGCATCGCTCGCGAGCTTCACCGCGTCGTCGAACCTGCCGAGGCCGATGCATGCGCACGCGAGGTGGTTCCATGCGTTGGTCTTCCACATCACGTCGTTCCCGGCGAGCCGGAGGAGGTGCGTCGCGATCTTCTCGCAGGTCACGTAGTCGCCGACCTCGTCGAGCACGCCGGCATACGCGTTGAGCTGCGACGTATCGAAGGCGTCGGGATCGAGCTGGTATGCGAGGGCGTACGACTTCACCGTGCGGGGGTTGTCCATCGCGGCGTAGGCGATCCCGCCGTAGGTCAGCCATTGATCCCCTCGCACGTACCACCGGCTCGCGTAGTCGAGCACGGCCATCGCCTCGGGGAGCTTGCCGCTCTGATACAGCACGCCGGAGAGGATCTGCGTCGCCTGGTCGCGCGTGCCGCGCACGAGGTGGTGCATGGCATCGGCGACCTTGCCCTGCTGTGCGTACGCGAGCCCGAGGTTGCGATGCGCCTCGGCGTTGGTCGGGTCGTACGCGACGGAGAATCGACCAAGCCGCTCGGCGCGCGCGGGATCGCCCTTCTGCAACGCTTCGAACATCTGGGATGCGAGCTTGTCGAACGCGAGCGGGACGTCGATCTTGATCCGGTTCCATGCATCGGCGAGCGAGGCGAGCTGGCGATCGCGCCAGTCCTCACCGGCCGCCGCGAGCCCGTTCGTCAGCACGGCGAGCGCCGCCGGCCCCCTGCCCGCTTCGAGCAACACGCGCGCGGCGTGGACACTCGGCCCCGCACTGATGCCCTCGACGAGGTATGCAGCGGTGAGGAGCTCGTCGATCGCGACGTCCGTATCGAGCTCGCGCGCCGCGAGCAGCGCCACGACCGAGTCCGCCCACTCGTCAGCACCGAGGTAGCCGGTGTGCAGCGCGAGCTGGGTGGCTTGCGCGTTGACCGCGGCGGCCCAGTTGTTCGGACGATCGCGGTGCAGGCGCGCGATCGAGGCGGCGAGGACCGCCGACTCCTCCGGGCCGAGGATGCGCGCCGCGATCGTGGCGTGCTCGCGGGCGAACCCGGCGATGTCTCCACCGGAGCGCTCGTCGATCCCGAGGCTGCGCTCGATCGCGCCGAGCCAGTTGCTCGCGACCCAGCGATCCGCCCGGCGGAGCACCGGCTCGACGGCGCTGAACAGCGCGCGCGCATCGCGATCCGACAGGGCGTCCTGGTAGCGGCGCACGAGCGCGAGGGCCTCGCCTGCCACGGTGCGTAGCGCTCCCGCGATCGGCGTTGCCGGGAGCGTGGTCGCGATCAGATAGCGTGCGAGCGCTTGCGCGGCGGCGTAGCAGGCGGCCTGCGCGAGCGCCGGCGGGTCCTCCTCGCTCGCCTCGCTGAACACCACCTCGAGCCAGCCGTTGACCAGCCGATCCGCGCGAACGAGCGCGTCGTCCGGACTCGTGATCGGGCCGATCGCGCCGAACAGACCGTCGATCGCCTTCTTGCTGCGCGTGTTCGCGGCGAACCCACCGAGCGCGGGCTCGCTCTCGGTACCGCCGAGCTTGCCGAGGGCGCGCGACACCACGGAGCTCCTCGCCGCGCCGGGGATGAAGTCGGCGATGTCGCGGGCCATCCGCCGCGCGAGCATGTTCGCGCCGATCGCCACCCGCTCGCCGAGTGCGAGCTCCGCGATCTCGAGAGGCGCACAGGACAGCATCAGCCCGCAGCGCGCGATCGCTACCTGCTCGTCGCGCTCCGGTTCCGCGAGCTCCACCCGCCATAGCTCTTCGAGCCCGCGTCGCCACTCGCCGGCGGCGAGCAACGAGCGCGCCGCGGCGAGCCGCGCGAACGGTCCATCGTGGTGTGCACCGAGCCCGTGCTGCATCCATGCGAGGAGCACCTCGTCCTCGCGCCCGGTCGCGATCAGGGCGTCGAGGAACACCGCGAGATCCACGTCGTCGTCGGGCTGGATCCGGCCGAAGCCCTCGACCGCGCGCGCCGGATCACCCCGGAAGTAACCCTCGCGTGCGTAGCACCAGGCGACGAACCGCGGGTCCTTGCGCCAGTTCGCCAGGATCTTCGTGTGGCGCGGCCAGGTAGCCTCGCGGCCCTCGAGCCGGTTGGCGCGGAGCGCGATGGCCTCGTCAAGGCGGCCCACGCGGAGCAGGGCGTTCGCGACCAGGAGGTCGATCTGGATCTGATCCGGGTACCACGGCAGCGAGGGCTCCATCGGGCAGCCGTGGACGCGGCCACTCGCGTACGCCTGCTCGAGCAATGCACCCTCGCGATCCGTCTCCATCTGCATCTCGACGAGGGCGATGTGCGCGCGAGATTCGTCGTCGTGCATCTTCAGCGCGCGCTCCAGCAGGCGCACGCCCTCGTCGACCATGCCGCTACTATCGAGCAGCTCCGCGACGCGTTCGATCACGTCGAGGTGGGCTGGACGGCACAGCGCCGCGATGCCCGCTCCCGCCACGGACTCGAGCTCGGTCGGCGTCACCGCTTTCTCACCGAGATCATCGGAGTCGTCGTCCTCTGCCCGCACCAGCTCGCTGTAGGGTCGCGCCCAGCACGGCGCCGCGGCGATCACGCGGCGCAGGAGCGGGAAGTCTGGCCCTTGCGCCGCGGTCGCGAGGTACTTCTCGAACAGCGCCTGCGGCTGCTCGGGATCCACGGCGAGGATCAGATCCTCGAGATCCTCGCGGATCGCGAGCTGAAGCAAGCGCAGCGCATGGAGCTTGAGCTGCGGAGGCAGCCGGTTTGCCGCGGCACGGGCGACCTTCGGCCGCTTGACGATCTGCTCGGGGACGGCGACCGGCGCGCTGCCCTCGGCCTCGTCCTCTTCGGCGATCTCGACGGGGAGCTCGTCGGGGTCATCGGCGTCATCGAGGGGGCTCGGGGCCGCGCCGCTGTCGGTGCCCTCGTCGTCGCCGAACACGGCATCGAGATCGGATTCACTCGGGACGCGCTTCGAAGGCGTGGCCCACGAGCGCGCTTGCTCGACGAGCACCGGCGCGACCGTGCGCACGACCGCGATCAGCTCCTCACCCGTGACGGACTCGAACCGGCGCGGCAACGGGCCGAGACCGCGCGCGGACAGCCATGCCGCCAGCACCTGTTGGATCTGGTCGCCGATGTTCTTGCCGAGCGCGTCGAACGTCTGCTTCGTGCCGTCGCGTGCCACGGTGTGCAGCCGCACCGCGCCTGGCTTCGGCACGGCCAGCTCGAGCCACAGCAGCTCGTCGCGCCGGGTCGAGGCGTAGAAGGCATCGGTCGGCAGCGAACCGATCGCCGCATGCGACGGCGCGAAGTGACCCTCGTGCGGGAACAACGGCGTCGATTCAGGATCGTAGACCGCGAGCCCCGCGTGGCGCTGGCAGACCTCGACCAGCGCGACCCACAAGAGGAGCGCTGTCTCGGGCTCGAGAGAGATCTCGGAGCCTTCCATCGTCAGGTCGGGCAACAGGAAGGCCACGCGGTATGGCTTGCGGAGCGCGGGCACTAGATGCCCTCCAGCTCGCCGGGTCGGATCCGCCGAGCGCCCTGGCGTTCGAGCTGCGCGATCGTCTGCACGAGGCACCAGTCGCCATGAACGTAGTAGTCGGTACCTGGGAATGGTCCGTTGACGAGCCGCGCACCGGCAGCCTCGACCGCCTTCGCGATCGCGTCCTTGTTCATGTACTTGAACTCGCCCGCCAGGTAGACCGTCGAGCCGGGGAGCCCGCGGCCGAGGCGGCGCACCACCGCGAACGTCGGCTCGATCGTCGGCCGATCGGGCTCACCATCGTGCGGTGCCGGCTTCGCGAGGCCGATCACGCCCGCGTGACCGCCGGCGAGCGCGGCGAGCGCTGGCTGATGCGCTGTGGCGCGCTCGATCATCCAGCGCTCGTGCGGACCGGGGAACGGATCGAGGGCGACGTCGTTCGTGATCTCCGACGGTGGGAGATCCTCGGCGAGCAGCCGCTGCATCAGATCTGGCCGACCGGCGCGGTAGCACGCGAGCGCGCGGGCGCACACCAGCTCCGGCGTCTGCAGCCGAGCCGTGGCCGCGAGCTCGAGCGCGGCGAGCGGACGACCATGGATCGCGAGGTGCAATGCGCCGAGATCCGCGCCCTGCAGCGTCTGCGCCGCTGCAGTGAGCTGCTTGACGCGCCCACGTCGCGCGAGATCCTCGAGGTA
>JAYVLW010000726.1:0-2846 GCA_043759315.1 Myxococcales bacterium | reverse complement strand
CGTGGTGCCGGTGCGGATCTCGGTGACGCTCTCGGACCGCCACGAGCTCAAGCTGGGCGGCGGCCTCGGGTACGACCCGATCAACTTCGAGGTCCGCGGGCGGATCGGCGGCACGTACGTCAACGCGGCGCACCCGCTGTGGACGTTCGGCGCGGATCTGCGGCCCGCGTTCACCGCCGAGCACGATCTCGAGAACCGGGAACGGAAGCTACGCTCCCTTGTCACCGCGTACCGGATGGAGCTGTTCCGGCCACGGGTGCGCGGCGAGCTCGAGCTCGCGGCCGACTACCTGACCGTCGAGGCCTACACGTCGAAGGGGCCGCGGTTTCGCGCCGGCGTGAGCGCGCCGATCGGCGCGACCTGGCTCCAGCTGCGCGCCGGCTGGTTGATCGAGTACCTGGTGTTCACGAAGATCGAGGTGCTCGAGCCGGTGAAGACCGAGCTGCGCCTGGACGAGGATCAGCGGCGCGGTGCGTACGAGCTGTCGATCGCGGCCGACAGGCGGGACAGCGCGATCGATCCGCACTCCGGCGTGTTCGGTCAGGTCCGTGCGACGCTCGGCACGGCGCTCGCTGGCGGTGCCCTCGACTACCTGCAGCTCACCCCGGAGCTTCGCGGCTACCTGCCGCTGCCGGCGGGGATCGTGCTCGCCGCGCGGGTCCGCGTCGGGCTGATCCATGGCGACGTGCCGGACACGGAGCGCTACTTCGCCGGCGGCGCGAACAGCGAGCGCGGGTTCTCCGAACGGCGCCTGTCCCCGACCGCGGCTGGCAAGGATGGGCAAGTCGTGATCGGTGGTGCGGCGCTCGTCGAGACCGGCGCGGAGCTGCGGATTCCGATCGGGACACTCGGCGTGCCGCTCGGCACCGAGCTGTTCCTCGACGGCGGCGACGTGACGAATGACCCGAAGGCGCTCGACCCAGCGAACCTTCACTGGGCGGTCGGAGTCGGCCTCTACGCGAAGGTGTTCGGGCTGAAGGTCCGCATCGATGTGGGCTATCGCCTCAACCGCAAGGGCGCCGGCGAACCGCAGGCAGGGGAGAATTTTGCCTTCCACCTCGGCGTCGGAGACACGTACTGATGCGGCGCGTGTGGCGATGGTTCCGGCGGATCGTCGTCGCGCTGCTCGCGCTCGGCGTGCTGGCGGTCGCGACCGTGCTGATCCTGCTGCACACGGCGTGGGGGCGCGGCATCGTGCAGCGCAGGGTCCAGGCGGCGCTCCAGTCGTCATTCCCCGGTTCGACGATCGGCGCGATCACCGGGAGCGTCCTCGGGACGTTGGTGGTGCACGACGTCATGCTGATGGCGAGAGATGACCGCGAGCTCGTCTCGATCAAGGAGCTGGAGCTCGAGGTCGCGCTGCTGCCACTGTTCGGCAAGACCGCACGCGTGGACTCGCTCAAGGCGACTGGGGTTCAGGTCCACGCGCGACCGCTACCGCCAGCGCCACTCGATCCCGAGGACGAACCGACGGGATGGACGATCGAGCTGCCCCGAGTCGAGGTGCACGAAGGGACCGTGACGATCGAGGCGACCGGGGATGTGGTGCGCGATCTCGATGTCCTCGCCGAGGCGGTCATCCCTGCAGGCGGACCGATCGAGGCCGCCGCGCTGGTCCGTGGGCTGTGGAACGAGCGGGAGCTTCGCGGCTTCGCGACGGCGACCGTCGGCGACGACCTCACGGGGTTCGTGTCACTCGGCCTCGACGGCGGTTCGCTCGTCGCGAGTGACATCGCGGTGAGGCGTCGCAGCGGCCGGCTGATCGCGCAGCTCCCCGCGGCAGATCTCGCGGCGCTCGTGCCGATGGTGCCCGTGAAGGGCGACGTACTCGTGATCGCGACCGCGATGCCGCCCGCGAGCGCGGTCGCCCGGTCCGCGACCGAGACCCACGTGACGCTCGCCGCGTCGGTCGGCGCAGCGCGCATCGATGCAGTGGCGCTCGTCGATCCCGAGGCGCGCACCGCGCGCGGCGTGTTCGGGACCAGCGGCCTCGACCTCGCGGCTGTCACGGGGGCGCGCGTGAGCGGCGGTGGGCGTGCGGTGGTCGCGGCGGTCACCGATGGCACGCGCGTGCGCGCCACGGTGATCGCGTCCGGAACGATCGTCGAGGTCGCCGGCACCGCGATCGCGATCACGGAGCAAGCTGCGGGTGCGGGCAGCAGCGCCACCCAACGTGCGGTGCGCGGCGGGCCAACGACCGCGAACCCGCCGGGCGGGCGCGGGTACTCGCCACCGAGCGCGAACGCCGTGATCGCGGTGGACGGCGACCTCGCGCGGGCGGAGGTGCTCGCGTTCGTGACCGGCGACGGCGACACGCGGGTTGCGCTCGTCGGCGCGGTGAAGCGCGACGGGGAGACGCTGATGGTCGAGCACGCCGAGCTCGGTGCCTCGGTCGTCGATCCGCGCGCGGCGAGCGCAGGCCGTGCGCCGGTGCAAGGCGCGCTCGCGATCCAGGCCACGGCAAGCGGACCGACGACGGCGCTCGCCGTGCGTGGCAACGTCTCCGGCGTGGCGCTGCGCTACGATCGTGTTCGCGTCGCGCGGCTCGTCGGCACGTTCCGCGGCACCCTCGACGCGAAGCCGCGGGGAAGTGCGCACGTCGAGCTCGGCGGCGTGGTCAATGCCGGGAAGCTGCTCGGCTCGGTGACCGCCGACGCGGCGAACCGCGCGGACGGCACGGTCTCGGTGCGGGCGCGCGGTCGTGCGGCGATGGCGCCTGTCGTCGCAGAGGTCTCCGCGACCGTCACGCTCGGCGACGTCATCGCCGTCGCGCTCGGCCGGCATCGCGTCGACACACCCGCCGGCTCGTGGATCGGCAGCGGCGGGCGCGTGCGCGTCGAGCCGCG
>JAYVLW010000725.1:0-2954 GCA_043759315.1 Myxococcales bacterium | reverse complement strand
CCCCCCGGGCCTATCTTCCGTTGTCGCAACCTCGCCGTCGCTCTTGCGCGCATGGGCCGGAGCGCCGACGCGTTGCCGCTCCTCGCGCGCGCCGTTTCAGAGATGAGCCGATCGACGGAGAGGTCGTGGGACAAGTTGAACGAGGACCGGGAGCTCCTCAACAGGCTTGAGGCTGGCGGCAATTGAGGTGTCCACGGAGACGTTCGTCTCCGTGACAGCCCGTGCCTACGCGTCTCTTCGCCGGCGCGAAGAGGTCGCGCACGGCGGCCGCGTGGGCACGGCGATCGGCAACGACGAGGCGGCGGAGGACGAGCCCAGAAGGGCTGGGGACAATGCCGCACCTGGGGAGAAGTGGACAGCCGCGCTCGCGCCGTCCTCGCGATCGACGGCGCGCTCGCATGCGCGCCTGCCCACTTCACCCCAGCCGCTGGGACAATCGCCCAGGGGGCGATTGCCCCATTGCCCCCAGCCTCGACGACGACGGATTTGATTTCTCTCCAGCGAGATCGCGAGCTGGGCGGTTAGCCGGTCACGCGCCTTGCCACTGCGTCGGCTCGCCGCGCTTCGCGCGTCGACCCGCCGCGCAAGACACGCGCCCGGTGGAGATGATCGACGACGCCGGCGTGCTCGCCCCGACGCGACGCGGAGCTGCAGCTCGGACCGGCGCGGCCCAAGCCCGGCGTTGCGCGCGACGGCGGTCCGCTGCTCGTCGTCACCGGCGGCGTCTTGGCCGCCACGCGCGAACGGAGCTTGGGCCGGCGCTACGCGTGGCCGCGCCCCCGTCTCGTGCCGCGGCGCTCGGATCCACGTGACGCGCGCCCGGGACTACGACGCCTTCTGGATGAGCCGATGCCGCTCGAGGTAGGCGTCGATGACGTTGAAGAGCTCCTTGCGGTCGCGGAGGGGGAGCTTCTCGATCTGGCTGAATCGCTGCCAGAGCCGCGGCTGGGCTCGACGCGGCGATGAGCGTGTCGGCGTCCGCGCGGGCTTGTTGCCGAGGAGCTCGTCGACGCTGACGCCGAGGGCCTCGGCGAACATGGTGAGGACGTGGCCGGGCGGCAGCGCGGCGCGGCCCTCGTAGTAGGCGATCATCCGCTGCGAGACGCCGGACTGCTTGGCGAGCTGGCGCTGCGAGAGGCCGGCTGCGGCGCGCAGCGAGGCGAGCTGATCCCCGAAGCTGTTCTCAGGCTCCACGGACTTCTTCCTCGGCACGGACCCCTCCAGGGCGAACGGACGGACCGTACACCCTGGATCTGGAACTGCCGTTTTGTGGCTTGCCCGTAGATACATATTATGAATCACTGCGTGTCGCAAGCGCGTGGCGAGCTTTCTCGCTTGACCGCTTCTTCCAAGGAGAACCGCGATGGCCCGCATCCCGAACGACGAGATCGAGCGGCTAAAGCGCGAGATCTCGGTGGCGCGCCTGGTCGAGGCGCGCGGCATCAAGCTCACCAAGCACGGCGCCGACCTGATGGGGTTGTGCGTCTTCCACGAGGACCGCGAGCCCTCACTCGTCGTCTCGCCGGAGAAGAACCTCTGGCACTGCCTCGGCGCGTGCCAGACGGGCGGCAGCGTGCTCGATTGGGTGATGCGTGCGGAGGGCGTGAGCTTCCGGCACGCGGTGGAGCTGCTCCGCGCCCAGCATCCCTCTTTAGTCGCCTCTCCGGATTCTCCGCCGGAGCGCGTCGTCGCGAAGCGGTCGAGCGTGAAGAAGCTCGAGGCGCCGATCGAGACGAGCGCGGACGACGCGGAGCTGCTCGCGTCGGTGGCCGGCTACTACCACGAGGCGCTGAAGCAGAGCCCCGAGGCCATGGCGTACCTCGCGTCGCGCGGCCTCTCGAACGCCGAGATGGTGGCGAGGTTCCAGCTCGGTTTTTCAAACCGCACGCTCGGCTATCGCCTGCCCGACATGAATCGGAAGGAGGGCGCCGAGAAGCGCGGCGCGCTGCAGCGCGTGGGCGTGCTGCGCGAGAGCGGCCACGAGCACCTCAATGGCTCGATCACGATCCCGCTCCTCGACGAGCACCGCCGCGTCGTCGGGATGTACGGACGGAAGATCACGCCCAGGCTGCGTCCGGGGACGCCGCTGCACCTCTACCTGCCGGGCCCGCACCGCGGCGTGTTCAACGTGGAGGCGCTCGCCGCGTCGAAGGAGATCATCCTCTGCGAGGCGCTGCTCGACGCGCTGACGTTCTGGTGCGCGGGCTTCCGGAACGTGACGACGGCGTACGGCGTCGAGGGCTTCACCGACGAGCTGCGCGAGGCGCTCGCCCGCCACGAGACGCGCCGCGTGTACATCGCCTACGACCGCGACGACGCCGGTGATCGCGCCGCGAAGAAGCTCGCGGGCGAGCTGATGGAGATGGGCATCGAGTGCTTCCGGGTGCTGTTCCCGAAAGGCATGGACGCGAACGAGTACGCGCTCAAGCTCGGTCCCGCCGACCGGAGCCTCGGCCTCGTGGTGCGCCACGCCGAGTGGATGGGCAAGGGCGCCGCGCCGGCGGTGATCGTCGAGGCGCCGGTCGCCGTCGCGTCGTTCGAGGAGGAGATCGACGACGCTTCGGTGACGAGCGCCGCAGAGACGTCGGACCCACCACCCTCCTTAGCCGCCGTTCTGCCGGCTGTGGCCACGCCGCCCGGCGCCCAGCTCGAGCAGAGGGACGACGAGCTCGTGATGCGTCTCGGCGATCGCCGGTGGCGCGTGCGCGGTCTGACGAGGAACGCGTCCGCCGCCGCGCTGCGCGTGAACGTACTCGTCTCGCGCGAGGGTGCAGGCTTTCACGTCGACACGATCGAGCTGTATTCGTCGCGCCACCGGGGGATCTTCATCGCGGAGGCGGCGCGCGAGATCGGGCTTGAGGAGCGCGTGCTCAAGCGCGATCTGGGCGAGCTGCTCTTGCGCCTCGAGGAGCTGCAGGAGCAGCGCACGAAGAAGAGCGCCGAGGCGGGCGGCG
>JAYVLW010000724.1:0-10309 GCA_043759315.1 Myxococcales bacterium | reverse complement strand
CCGGATCCGCTTGCCACATCGCCATCGCGGTGTCCGCACCCGGCGAGCCGCCGAGGCTCCACACCACGTCGTCGGCGAGGTGCGCGCGGAGCGCGGCGTTGTCGCGCAGCGCGAGTGCGTCCTTGATCGCCGCGAGCGTCTTCGCCTGCGGCGCGGCGAGGTTCTTGAAGCTCGTCGGATCGGTCTTCGGGAGCTCGAGCTCCTTCGGGGCCTCGACGACCTCCTCCTTCGCCGGGATCGCGTACGACTTGATCTTGCGATAGATCGCGACCTGCAGCCCCTCGATGCGACCATCGAGCCACGGAGGTCGCGCCATGCCGCGAAGCTCCGTCGGCAGCGCGTTCCCCGGATCCCATTCGGCCGCGTGGCCGATCACCTTGACGCGCCACGGGCGACCGCCCGCGACAGAGACATCGAAGCGCACGAAGAAGCGCTTGTACGAGAGCCGCGTCGGCATGCCCGCCGCCGCGGCGCCGGGCGACACGGTCCCGTTCCCGCTCTGGATCCCCTGGCCTTGTGCCACCACGCGCTGGTTCGCGAGGTCATCGTTGTTGTTCGCGTACGACACCTGGTGCCACGACGTCTTGATCTGCCCCGCGCCCGGGTTGTCATCGAGGCTCGCGTACAGCTCGCGGGTGGCCGCGAGTGCGCCCGAATATACGACCGCGAAGTCGATATCGTAGACGGAGCTCTTCGCGGCCTTGACCTCTTTCTTGTTCGAACAGCCGATCGCTGCGATCGCGATCGCGAGGAGGAAGATGCTACGGTGCCGGCGCTGCATGGGAGCTCGTCCTGGCAATAGCACACCGAAGCGGGCCTCCGCTTCAGCAAAGCGGAAGCCCCGGCCCGAGGCGGCCCTCGCCATCGCGGGGCTCCTCGCCGAAGCGTGGCCAGATGCCGTCGTCGAGCTCGATCACCGAAATGCCTACGAGCTCCTCGCCGCGACCATCCTGGCGGCGCAGTCGACCGACAAGATGATCAACACGATCACGCCGGCCCTGTTCGCGAAGTACCCGGATCCCGCGGCGCTCGCGAAGGCGGAGCCGGCGGAGGTCGAGCCCGTGATCTTCAAGTCGGGGTTCTATCGCAACAAGGCGAAGAGCCTGGTCGGCATGGCCCGCGCCCTGGTCGACCGCCACGACGGCCAGGTTCCCGAGACCATGGCCGAGCTGATCGCGTTGCCCGGAGTCGCGCGAAAGACCGCGAACGTCGTGCTCGGATCCGCGCTCGGCAAGAACCTGGGCATCGTCGTCGATACCCACGTGGCACGGCTCGGCGAACGTCTCGGTCTCACGCACAACACCGATCCGGTGAAGATCGAAGCCGACCTCATGGTGCTGCTGCCCCAGGAGCAGTGGACCGACTTCGCGCATCGGCTGATCTGGCATGGCCGCCGGGTCTGCCACGCGAAGCAACCCGACTGTGATCACTGCCTGTTGGCGCCTCGCTGTCCATCGGCCTCGACGATCCGCGCCCAGGGGAGCAAGATCGCCAGCGTGAAGGCCAAGGCGCCCCCGAAGGCGAAGTCGACCCCGAAGGCCAGAACCCGGGGCACCCGCGCATGATGCCGATCTGCGCCGTCGCAGGGATCGTGTTCGATCCCGAGGGCCGCGTCCTCCTCGTGCAGCGCGCGAAGGAGCCAGGGCTCGGCCTGTGGAGCGTGCCCGGTGGGCGGCTCGAAGGCCAGGAGACACTCGCGCAGGGTGTTGCCCGCGAGGTCCGTGAGGAGACCGGTCTCGTGGTCGAGGTCGGTCCACTGTCGTGCGTCGTCGAGCGCATGGGCGACGACTTCCACTTCGTGATCCTCGACTACCTCGCCCGGGTCATCGGCGGCACGCTCGTCGCGGGCAGCGACGCTCGTGCGGCGAGGTTCGTCGACGACTCCGAGCTGCGCGAGCTCCGCACCACCGATGGTCTCGTCGATGTCCTGACCCGCGCCCGTGCTACATACGCGACGTGGTCGTCCACCACCTCCCGCTCGCGCCTCTAGCCGCACCATCGTTGCGTCGTGGCGACGTCCCCGAGGCCACGTGGAACGACTGGCGGTGGCAGCTCGGTCACATGTTGACCTCCGCGGAGGAGCTCGCGCGCGCCGTCGATCTGTCGGCCGAGGAGATCTCTGGCCTCGCCGCCTCGGCGGAGCTGTTCCGCGTCGGCCTCACGCCGTACTACGCGAGCCTCATGGATCCGGCGCACGCGAGCTGCCCGATCCGCATGCAGGCGATCCCCCGCGCGCGCGAGGCGGATATCCGGGAGGAGGAGCTGCGCGATCCGCTCGGCGAGGACTCGCACAACCCCGCGCCGTCGATCGTCCACAAGTACCCCGATCGGGTGCTGTTCCTCGTCGTCGATCGCTGCGGCATCTACTGCCGCCACTGCAATCGCCGGCGCCTCGTGGGTGGTGACGAGCCGCCGACCACGTCCGACATCGACGCCGGCCTCGCGTACATCGCGCGCACCCCGCGCATCCGCGACGTGTTGCTGTCCGGAGGCGATCCGCTCCTTCTCTCCACGCGCCGCCTCGATCACCTGCTCGGCCGCCTCCGCGCGATCCCGCATGTCGAGACGATCCGGATCGGCACGCGCCTCCCGGTCGTGTGCCCGATGCGGATCGACGACGAGCTCGTCGCCGCGCTGCGCCGGCACCACCCGCTGTTCATCAACACGCACTTCAACCACGTCAAGGAGCTGACGCCCGAGGCGCGCGCCGGCTGCGAGCGCCTGGTCGATGCGGGCATTCCCGTCGGCAACCAGACCGTGCTGCTCCGCGGCATCAACTCGTCCACCCAGTCTCTCCGCGCGCTGATGCGCGGCCTGCTCCGCTCGCGGGTGCGTCCCTACTACCTGTTTCAAGGCGATACCGTGATCGGCACGGATCACCTCCGCACGCCCGTCGAGACGGCGATGGAGCTCTATCGCTCGCTGCGCGGCTGGATGAGCTCGATGGCCGTGCCCATGCTCGTGCTCGATGCGCCGGGCGGCCACGGCAAGGTGCCGCTGATCCCGAGCTACATCGAATCTCTCGACGACGAGCGCGTCATCGTCCGGACCTACCGCGGCACCCGCGTCGAGTACCCGCAGCCGCGCGAGCGCGACTGCACCGTGCCCTACGACGCGATCCAGTTCGCAGGCGCGCCGTCCGACGACGATCGCGAAGGCCCGCGCAACGCGGCCGACGAATCGTGATCGCGGACCTCGCGCGCGAGCTCGGCTTCGTCCGCGCCGCCATCGTGCCGATCGAGGCGCCGCGCCGACACGCGCTCTACACGAGCTGGCTGGCCGAGGGACACGCTGGCGAGATGGCGTACCTCTCGACGCCCGAGCACACCGGCGCGCGCGCCGATCTTCGTGCGTTGCTCGACTCCGCGCGCGCGTTGATCGTGGTTGCACTGGCCTACGACCGCGCCGACCCGGCACCGCTCGCGCTCGCCGGCGCCGACGGCGCGACCTTGATCCCCGCCGCGCGCCTGCGCGGGAGGATCGCGCGCTACGCGCGTGGCGAGGACTACCACCTGGTGATGCGCGATCGCCTCGTGGTGCTCGCCGACCGCCTCGCCCAGCTGCTCGGGCGCCCCGTCGCGAGCCGTCCCTGCGTCGACTCGGCTCCGGTGCTGGAGCGCGAGTGGGCCGAGCGCGGTGGCCTGGGCTTCGTCGCAAAGAACACGATGTTGATCGCGCCGGGCGTGGGCAGCTACGTCGTGCTCGGCGAGCTCCTCGTCGATGCGGACCTCACCCCCACGGCCCCAGACACGCTCCCGAAGCCGCGCTGCGGCACGTGCCGGTCGTGCCTCGATGCGTGTCCGACGAACGCGTTCGTCGACGCCTACCTCCTCGACGCCCGCCGCTGCATCTCGTACCTGACCATCGAGCACCACGGGATCATGCCGCGCGAGCTGCGCTCCTCGATCGGGACGTGGGTCTTCGGCTGCGATGTCTGCCAGGAGGTCTGCCCGTTCAACGCGGGCGCCGGCGAGCCGCACGATCCCCAGCTGTCGCCGCGCACCCACGAGCACGCCCTGCCCGACCTGATCGCACTGGCGTCGAAAGGCGCGAACCAGCTCCGTCAGTTCGTGAAGCGCACCGCGCTTCGCCGCATCCCGCGCGAGGTGCTGCTGCGCAACGTCGCGGTCGCCCTCGGCAACACGAAGTCGGCGGATGCGATCCCAGCGCTGAGGAAGCTCCTGGCAGACAAGTCGCCGTTGATCCGCGTCCACGCCGCCTGGGCGCTGGGCCACGTCGGCGCGACCGCCATCGTCGCCGCGCACGTCGATGCGGACGCCGACGTCCTGGCCGAGCAGGGCGCGTGGGCTGACTAACGCGGCAACGTCACGATCTCGCGCTGGTCGGCAGCCTCGTCGTCGCTGCTCAGGCGCGTCACCCAGGAACTGAGATCCACGTTCTTGTTGTTCGGACCGAGACTGCGGCGCGCCTCGCCTGCGACCAGGCCGCGCCGCACCAGGAACGAACGGAGCAGCGCCTCGCGTCGTCCGCCGAGTGCAGCGAGACGTGCTTTCAGCGCAGCGAGCAGCGGCTGCGGCTTCTTGGGAAGCGGAGGGCGCCCGAACGCCTTGTAGTCTTTGCGGAGAATGCTGACCTGCGGCGCCGTGAGCGAGGTCAAGCTGCCGATCTGCCTGTCCTCCAGGAAATGGAGCTCGGCCAGCTCTGGAGCGAGGCGCATTTCGTCGACCCCGAGCACCAGGCCCGGATTCGCGAAGTGGTACTGCGTGCGCAGGATGTCGAGCGTTCTGTTTGCTCTTGCGAATCGCTGCTTCCGATCCTGCCAGTGGTTCGCGCCGACTGCATAGCCCTCGACCGTGACGCTGGCCCCAGCCGCTTGGAGCGCGCGGAGGGTGCGGACGACCGGCCGAGCCTTGCCGTGATTCGTGCGCTTTGGATTCAGGCCTTGCGGCGTGGCGGAGACATAGGCTCCCCAGCGTCCTTTCATCGCGCCGTGTGCGCCGGCCATCTGCCGAGCCACCTTCTCGACGAGCTCGAACCGCTTCGCCCCGGCCTCATCGATAAGGCCCAGCGATCCCTTGTGTTGCTTGAGGAACTTGGTCAGCTCCTCGACGATCTCGGGTGCGGTGCGGAGGCTCTTGCCCCCTGGATTGCGCGTAGGAACCACGATGGTCATGTGCTCGTTCAACCAGTGCTGGAGCTCGGCCGAGCTGGTGTCTGGCGGAAGCCCTGCCAGCTCCTTGACCTGACTCTCGTGCGCTGCCACCACCGTGATCAGCGCCTCTAGCCCCTGCCGTCGGTCCCCGACCCGGATTCCATCCTTGGCCATCGCGGCCAACAGGCTCTGAATGCCAGGCACCAGGGCCGTCGGGTCGTTCTTGCGGAGCAGCGCGCGAATGCTGATGTTGCTGACGCTTCCCGTGCGAGCAGTGGACCGTTTGCGAGCGGTGGGGTGGTCCGCCGGGCGCGCGGTCCGTTCGTTCGTCTGGTGTTCGCCGGACGCGAGCGAGGTCGGGCGCGTCTGCATGTCGCTCGTTGCGGCGAGCTTCGCCGGGTCGTGATTGCCGTCGGTCGCAACCTGCACCGCGCGGCTGAGGATCGATGCGTCGCCCGCTGCAGCCGTTGGATCGCCGGTCGCCTCGGCGTCGATGTCCTCCGCTTGACTCGCATCGGCTGGATCCCTGGCGCTGGCTTGCTGCAACATCGCCAGCATCGCGCCCTGCGGCTCCTCGGTCGCGACTGCCGCCTCGGGTGTCTCGGCAGCTCCGTTCGGGTCGGCGCCGCGCGGGTTGGTGCTTACCGATTCGGGCGCCTCCGCTTCGGGCGCCTTTGCTTCGGGCGCCTCCGCTTCGGGTGCCTCCGCTTCGGGTGCCTCCGCTTCGGGCGCCTTTGCTTCGTGCGCCTCCGCTTCGGGTGCGCTCTCCGCGGTCAGATGCTGAGACGGCCCGGACGCAACCTGGGCCTCAGCGGGCCCCGCGTGATCACCGACGGCGTCCTCGCTCTGATCGTCGGCGGTGACCTCGTCGGTCGCCTCGGCTGTCTCGTGCACGCCCGCACGCTCTGCGTTGTCCGCATGTGCGCGCGGGCCGGCCACCATCGCATCGAGCACCTGCGTGACAAACGCATTGCCGTACTGGGCGTGCAACGCAGCGATGATCGAGTCCCGTTGAGCGGGCCGTTCGGCGAGCATCGAGGCCATCTCGGTTGGCGACGATGCGGCCGGTCGCTGATCGGGCACCGCAGTGCGGCTGGTGTCCCGCGCGATGCCCGGTCCCGGTGGATGAGAAACGGTCGATCGACCAGACATGCCCTGAGCCTACCTGCTCCTCGCCGGATGAAGCGTCACAAACATCGGACGTCGCACGCGGACGCATACGCATACGCATACGCTCTCATTCGGGCCTCCGACGCCGGTCCCATCGGTCCGGGTCGGAGCGCTCCGCTATGGCTTCACGAACTCGGGCGACGCGACCCACGCGGCGACGGCCTTGATCTGCGCGTCGGTCAGCGCGCCCTCGAGCGCCGGCATCAGCTTGTTCGTCGAGCCCTTGCGGACCTGGTTCTCGACCAGCGCCGGCGTGACCTTCGCGCGCAGCTCCGCCGAGGTCAGGTCGCGCACGCTCAGGCGCGCCGCCATCGCCTCCGTCGGCTTCCCCTTCGGCCCATGGCAGCTGGCGCACATGGTGGCGAAGATCTTGGGGCCCTCCACGCTGCCATCGGTCGCATCGGCCTTGCAGGCAGCGAGGGAGAGCACCAGGAGGAACGTGGTCTTCACCGAGGGTGTGTATGCCCCCGCGGGCATCGCCGAGCAAGCTCATGCTAGTGTCTGCGCATGCGGCGAATCGTCCTCGCACTGGTGGTGCTCGGGGCCTGCGGTGGTCCTCAAATCCCGGTCCACAGCGGCTACAAGACCGACAAGGTCAAGCCGTGGAAGAAGCCCAAGGCGATCGCGCTCGATCCCGAGAAGCAGGAGGGCAAGGTCGAGGGCGATCTGAACTACGGCGAGTACAAGCGCGCCAGGTGGTTCTCGATCGACGTTCCCGCGACCGGGGAGCTCGATCTCCGGCTCGAGATCACGCCGCCGGGCGATGAAGCCAACGAGGACTTCGATCTCGCGATGGAGGTCCTCGATCCCGGGTACCGCGTGATCAGCAAGTCCGATCTCGAGGACGAAGACGCGCACGAGCTCAACAAGGTCAAGACGCTGTACGACCTCGCGCCCGGCAAGTACCTCGTGCACCTGTACCTGCAGGGCCGACGCGACACGGCGGACTTCGTGCTGCGCGCCGCGTTCAAGCGCACCGCCGCGGCCGAGGTGAAGAGCGACTTCCCCGCGAAGGTCGCCTTTACCCCGCCCCTGCCGATGGTCCCGCTCAACGACGACACCCCGAAGTCGTACAAGGCGCCCACGACGGCGGTGGTCAAGATCAAGAAGGGTGGGCCGCGCCCGCCGCCTCCACCGAAACTCGACAAGACCCCGGTCGCCACGGCGAAGAGCGCCCGCGTGATCGGCCTGTCGATCGTCAGCGGCGGCACGCTGATCACCGTAGGAATCGGCACCGCGCAGGAGGTCGCCGCCGGCTGGCACGGCAAGATCGCGGGCGTCGCCACCGGGTTCACGCTGTCGGACTGCAGCGAGCGCACGTGCAAGGCCACGGTCAGCGCCACCCCGGATCAGATCAAGGCCGGCGGTGGCAACGTCACCTTGTCGCCGTAGCTCTTGCATGGCCGCGCCGATTCGGTAAGACTTCAAACATGCTCGGGAAATCGGTGGGGCGCCGATTGCTACCAATCGGCCTCCTGGTGGTCTTCGCGACCTGTGCGCACAACGTGGCGCAGGACTCGTCGACCGGTGAAGACGGCAAGGTCAAGGGCGCGAAGGCGCTGACCTTCGAGAACGGCGAGGCGAAGGCCTCCGGTATCGTCACCTACCCAGGTGGCGACCGCGTGGACTGGAAGCTGATCGAGCTCCCCGAGAACCAGAAGGGCTCGCTCGACCTGAAGCTTTCGTGGACGCCTCCCCGCCCCGGTCTCCAGCTCGCGTTCGACGTGTTCGACGAGTGGAACACACCGATCGTCACGTCGAAGAAGACGGCGAAGAAGCGGAGCAAGGGCCGCATCAAGACGGCGAACATCTCGGGCGCGAAGGGCAAGTACTTCGTTCGCGTCTACGCGGTCGGGCGCGGCGACGCGGGCAAGTACAAGCTGACGGCGGAGTTCAAGGAGCTGACCGCCGGTCCGCTGTTCGATCCGCTCAAGCTCGAGATTCCCGAGCCGCCGAAGCTCGCCGCGGTGCCCGAGCCCGAGGTCCCGTGCGACGAGTTCCAGTTCGACCCGAAGAACCCCGCGTGCCGCAACGTGTGCCCGAAGTCGGGCGCTCCCCCGGGCTGGCCGCCGTGCGCGAACGTGTGCCCGACGCCGCCCGACATCAATCTCCCCTCGTGCCAGGCGTCGATGCCGTGCCCGAACCCGCCGGATCGGCGCGTGAAGTCGTGCAAGAAGTCGCAGTGGCCGAAGTGCGACCTGAAGGCACCCGATCCGCAGAACCCGAACTGCGACGATGCGAAGGCTGACCCGGTCACCACCCGCGTCCTCAAGAACGAGGTCCAGGGCGCCGACACGATCATCACGATCGGCGCCGGTTCCAATTCCGGCATCGCGAAGGGCTGGCGCGCCATGGTGCTCCGTGGCGACACGGACCAGCCGCTATCGGGTGGCGAGGTCCAGATCATCCGTATCGACAAGGCGGCGACCGTCGGGAAGGTCAAGTTGACGACCGATCAGATCAAGGCCAATGACCGCGTGAAGTTCAGCCCTCCATGAGCCAAGTCGATCCCTTCGTCGGAAAAGTCATCGACGGCCGCTACGAGATCCAGGCTCGTGTCGGCGAGGGCGGGATGGGCGTCGTCTACAAGTCGCGTCAGATCTCGATCGACCGGGTGATCGCGCTCAAGATGCTGAACGCCCAGATGGCCGCGGACCCGCAGTGGGTGCAGCGGTTCTACAACGAGGCGAAGGCGTGCTCGCGTCTGCAGCACCCGAACACGATCCGGATGTTCGACTTCGGTCAGACCTCCGATGGTCGGCTGTTCATGACGATGGAGTTCCTGGACGGCATCTCGCTCCGAGATGCGCTGGCGAAGGGGCCGCTCGCGCCGCAACGCGTGGTGAAGATCCTGATCCAGTGCTGCGCCTCGCTCGCCGAAGCGCACTCGATCGGCATCATCCATCGCGACATCAAGCCCGACAACGTGTTCCTCCTGAACATGGCGGGTTCGCCCGACTTCGTGAAGCTCCTCGACTTCTCGGTCGCGAAGCTCCTCGAAGGCGACCGCATGAAGACGCAGGCCGGCGTCGTGTTCGGAACACCGCAGTACATGTCGCCCGAGCAAGGCCGCGGTCTCCCGCTCGATGCGCGCAGCGATCTGTACGCGCTGGGCATCCTCGCCTTCGAGATGCTCACCGGCAACGTGCCGTTCCACGACGACAACCCGATGACCGTGATCCAGATGCACCTGCAGGCACAGATCCCGCCGATGCCGGACTCGGTGCCCTACCAGGTGCAGCAGATCGTGCGCCGCGCACTCGAGAAGGATGCCGGCCGGCGCTACCAGTCCTCCGGCGAGATGATGCAGCACTGCCAGCAGGTGTTCGCCGAGCTCACGCAGGGCGGCATGTCGATCGGCGCCGGTGGGATGCCGAGGACCGTCGTCGCCGGTGGCGCAGCCCCGATGCCAGGCGGCATGGGCGGACACGGCCAGATGGGCGCGTCGATGCCGCAGCAGCCACCGATGAACCAGATGCAGCCGCAGATGCAGCCGCAGATGCAGCCGCAGCAGCAGGGCTACTCCTCGGCATCCCCGCAGCAGAAGACGATGATGGCGCAGGTCAGCCCGTTCGCGGCGGGGCAGCCGATGCAGCCGATGCAGCCGCAGCAGCCGCAGAGCGGTCTGGCCGGCGGCTACAACGCGGCAAACCCGAACCAGAAGACGATGATCGCGGGCCAGGCGCCGCAGATCCCGCAGCCCGGCATGATGCCGCCCGGCATGATGCCGCCCGGCATGAACCCGCAGCAGCCCGGCATGCAGCCGCCGGGCATGCAGCAACCGCAGAGCGGGGCGAACAAGACCGTCGCGCTGATGCCCAGCGATGGGGTGGTCTCGATCGCGCGCACCGGCCAGGCCCTCCAGCCGGCGGGGGCAGGACCGGTGCAGCAGGGCGCGAGCGTGCTGTTCTGGATCGTGTCGATGATCATCGGCATCGGCCTCGGCGTCCTCGCGTACGTCATCGTGTTGCAGACCCAGTGAGCTGATCGGCAATGGCGCCCGACGACGACAAGCCCTCACGACCC
>JAYVLW010000723.1:0-13076 GCA_043759315.1 Myxococcales bacterium | reverse complement strand
GAGGTCAAGCGCCTCGTGCACGAGGGGCAGTCCGCGACGCTGGATCAGGCGCTCGGTCTCGAGCAGCGGAGCTTTGGTCTGCTGTTCGGCACCGCCGATCAGCGCGAGGGGATGGCGGCGTTCATCGCGAAGCGTAAGCCCGTGTTCAAAGGACAATAGCCGTGAACTTCACGCCCACCGAAGATCAGCTCGCCGTCCAGACCACCGCGCGTGAGTTCGCGACCAGCGAGGTCCTGCCCAAGGCCGCGGAGATCGATCGCGAACACCGGCACCCGGCGGAGCTGGTCAAGCGCATGGCCGAGCTCGGGTTCCTCGGCATCGCGGTGCCTGAGGAGTACGGCGGGCCCGGTCTCGATCATGTCTCGTATGCGCTCGCGATGGAGGAGGTGTCCCGAGCATGCGCCTCCACCGGCGTGATCATGAGCGTCAATAACTCGCTGGTCTGCGATCCGATCTATCGGTTCGGCACCGACGCCCAGAAAGAGGAGTGGTTGAAGCCGCTCGCGAGCGGCAAGTTGCTCGGCTGCTTCGCCCTCAGCGAGCCCGAGGCAGGCTCGGATGCGGCGGCGCAGAAGACCACCGCCGAGAAGCAGGGCGACGACTGGGTGATCAACGGCACCAAGAACTGGATCACGAACGGTCCGGTCGCCGATGTCTGCGTGCTGTTCACGATGAACGACAAGGCGGCGGGCCACAAAGGCATCACCGCGTTCATCCTGCCGATGAAGACCAAGGGCGTGCGCTGCGGTCCGCCCGACGACAAGCTCGGCATCCGTGGCAGCAAGTCGTCGCAGATCTATCTCGACGAGGTGCGCCTCCCGGCCGGCGCCGTGCTCGGCGAAGTCGGTGGCGGCTTCAAGGTCGCGATGTCCACGCTCGACGGCGGGCGGATCGGCATCGCGGCGCAGGCCGTCGGTATCGCGCGCGCGTGTCTCGAGGACTCGCTCGCGTACGCGCAGCAGCGCCGCACCTTCGGCAAGCCGATCGCGCAGCATCAGGCGATCCAGTTCAAGCTCGCCGACATGGCGACCGAGATCGATGCGGCCCGCCTCCTCGTGCTCCGCGCGGCCTACCTCAAGGACGCGAAGCAGCCGTACGGCAAGGAAGCGGCGATGGCGAAGCTGTTCGCCTCGGACATCGCCAACAAGGCGGCGCGCGAGGCGATCCAGATCTTCGGTGGCAACGGCTACGTCACCGAGTATCCGGTCGAGCGGCACTTCCGCGACGCGAAGATCACGGAGATCTACGAAGGTACGAGCGAGATCCAGCGCATGGTGATCGCCGGGCACTTGTCGAAAGGTGGATGACGATGGTGAAGCAGATCGTGCTGGGTGCAGTGCTCCTCGCGGCGTGCGGCGGCGGCAAGAAGGGCGATACGACGCCCACCGATGACAGCGCGGGCACGCTCGGAGGGCCGCACTCCGATGCGCCCGACCAGAGCGGTCGGATGGTCACGCCCGAGAAGATGGACGAGATCGAGCAGCTGCTCACGCGCAAGTCGGGGCTGATGTCGCGCTGCCTCGCGGTGGCCGTCGACAACAAGGAGCTCCCGAAGAACTCCCACGGCAAGATCACGCTCGACATCATCATCTCGCCGGCCGGCAAGGCCGACCGGATCAAGGTGATCAAGGCGACCCTGGAGTCCAAGGCACTCGAGGACTGCGTGATCGGTCACGTCAAGAGCATCCAGTTCCCCGAGCTTCCCGCCACGTACCCCACCTCGCACACCTACGCGTTCGAGGCGATGTGATCCGCTGCGCGCTGCTGCTCGCCGTGGTCTCTGCGTGTGGCGGGAAGTCAGCGCCACCCAAGGAGCTCGCGACGGTCGTCAGCGCGAAGCCGACGACCCGGGTGCCCGTCGAGGAGCCGCCGGACGAGGAGGGCGTCACGGTCTTGAACGCACGCGGTCACATGGAGCTCTCCGTGATCGATGCGGGCCTGTCGCCGCACAACGAGGAGCTGACCGACTGCTACATGTCCAAGGTCAATCGCCGGCGCTGGCTCGGTGGGCACGTGGTCCTCCGGTGGGACATCAAGAAGGACGGCACGGTGACCTCGGTCAAGCTCGTGGAGAGCGACCTCGGCAACTGGCCGATCGAGAAGTGCCTGCTCGAGGTCGCGCGCTCGGCGACGTTCGGCAAGCCGGTCGGCGGCGATGCGGACTTCTCCGTGCCGCTGGACTTCACGGCGAAGGGCAAGCTGCTCAGCTGGGAAGAGGACAAGGGCCTCAAGGCGGTCGGCGGTCAGACGGTGAAGCTCGATGCGTGCGCGAAGGGCAAGGTCCCCGCGCCGTCGGATGTCACGGTCACCGTCTACGTCGGTCCCGCGGGCAAGGCGCAGTCGGTGGGGTTCGCATCGGCGAAGACCACGATCGACGACGCGTGGGGTGACTGCGCCGAGAAGGCTGCGATGGCGTGGCGGCTGCCCGATCCGAAAGGCATCGTGGCGAAGCTCGCGGTCAAGTACCGCGCGCAGTGAGCTTGGCTCGCACCGCGAGGTGTGGAAGATTCAGCGCCGGATGGACTTCTCGCCCACGGAGGAGCAACGGCTGGTCCAGCGGACCGCGCGCGATGCGGCCGACCGGCTGCTCGCCCCGAAGGCGGCGGCGCGCGACGTCTCGGGCGAGTTCCCCACCGCGGAGCTGCGCGAGCTCGCGAACCTGGGCCTCCTCGGTATCGCGGTCAGCGATGAGCTCGGTGGCGCCGGCGCGGGAACGGTCGCGTACTGCCTCGCGCTGCAGGAGCTTGCCCGCGGCGATGGCTCGGTCGCCGTCGCGGTCTCGGTCACCAACATGGTCGCCGAGCTGGTCGCGACGTACGCGCGCCCCGAGGTCGCCCGCGCCTGGGTGCCGCGCCTCGTCAACGGCGAGCTGATCGCGGGGGCGTTCGCGCTCTCCGAACCGGAGTCCGGATCCGATGCGGCCGCGATGCGCACCACGGCGGTGAAGACCGCCACCGGCTGGCGGATCACCGGGACGAAGCAGTGGATCACGAGCGGCGATCACGCGGGCCTCCTCGTCGTGTGGGCGGTCACCGATCCGGCCGGCGGTCACCGCGGCATCACCGCGTTCGTCGTGCCCGGCACGGCGGCGGGGCTCTCGGTCGCGCGGCTCGAGGACAAGATGGGCCTGCACGGCTCGTCGACGGCGCAGCTCGTGCTCGACAGCGTCGAGGTCGCCGACGACCATGTCCTCGCGGAGGTCGGTGGTGGGTTTGCACTCGCGATGGTGGCCCTCGATGGCGGACGGATCGGCATCGCGTCGCAGGCGATCGGCATCGCCCGCGGCGCGCTCGAGGCGGCGATCCGGTACGCGGGCGAGCGGAAGACGTTCGGCAAGCCGATCATCGCGCACCAGGCGATCGGCGCCATGCTCGCGGATGCGGCGACCTGGCTCGACGCCGCGACCCTGATGGCGCTGCGCGCGGCTGCGGCGAAGGAGGCGAACCAGCCGTTCTCGCAGCTCGCGGCGATGGCGAAGCTGTTCGCCACCGAGCGCGCCTGGCAGATCTGCGACATCGCGCTCCAGGTCCACGGCGGCTACGGTTATGTCCGCGACTTTCCAGTCGAGCGCGCGCTGCGAGATGTCCGTGCGACGCGGATCTACGAGGGAACGAGCGAGATCCAGCGGCTCGTCATCGCGCGGAACTTGTTGCGAGCCTGAGCCGCAACGGAAGCGGCCCCGGGGACGGTGCGGGTAGCCTCGCCCGCGCATTGCGGCGGGACTTGCCACGAGGGCGCAGCTGGGCGACAACCGCGCCATGTCCGAGACGCCGCGCAAGCTCCGTATCCTCGTCGCCAAGCCAGGCCTCGATGGCCACGACCGCGGCGCCAAGGTGGTCGCGCGGGCGCTCGCCGACGCGGGCTACGAGGTCGTGTACACCGGGCTCCACCAGACGCCCGAGATGATCGCCGCCGCGGCGGTGCAAGAGGCGGTCGATGCGGTCGGGCTCTCGATCATGTCGGGTGCTCACATGACGCTGTTCCCGGCGGTGATGGCGGCGCTGAAGTCGCGCGGGGTCGGCGACATCGTCGTGTTCGGCGGCGGCATCGTGCCGAAGGACGACCTGCCGAAGCTCACCGAGATGGGGGTGGCGAAGATCTTCACGCCCGGTGCGAGCACGCACGAGATCATCGACTGGGTCGAGACCGTTCTCCGGCCCAAGGTCTCGTGATGCTACGGCGGCTCGCGACGCTCGGCGCGCTGGCGGCCTGCTCCTCACCACCGGCGCCGGTCAAGCCTCCCGGTGGTGGCAGCGCGGCTGTCCCCGGCGATGCGCCGGGGGCGACCGACGACGAGAAGCTCGCGGCGATCCAGAAGGCGATGAACGAGCTCGACGAGGCGATGCAGGGGTGCTGGGCCCTGGCAGCGACCGAGCGGTTCGACGTCGAGGGCAACGTCACGGCGCAGATCGACATCGGCGCGCCGAGCATCGCGACGATCGTCGAAGACACCACGCGCACGCCGCGGCTCACGACGTGCGTGGTCACCGTGCTGCAGAACTATCCCTGGGCGCCGCCGCTGCGCGGACAATCGATCCAGCTCCCATTCAAGTTCCGCGCCCCCGATGGGCAGAGCGTGATCGATCGCAAGCTGGTCGCGTGGAACGGGCAGGGCAAGGTCTCGGTGGCGGTGCTGCTCGACTCGTCGAACACGGGCAACGACGACGCGTCGATGTTCGAGCTCGCGGTGCAGGGCGGCGGATCGACGGGCATGCGCACCGCGGACCGCAGCGAGCTCTGGTACTTCCTCGGCCCGGCGACGGTGGGCGCGGTCGGTGCTCAGGGCAAGCGAACGGTCGCGGCCGGGGACATGGCGTACGTGCCGAAAGGCGGCGCGCGCGAAGTGATCGCGGGCAGCGCCGACGTGCACGCGGTGATCGTGATGTTTCCCGGCGGCCGCGAAGGTGCGGCGCGCGCGGGCGCGTTACCCACCCCCGAGGTGACCGCGGTCCTGTCGGCACCGGTCGGAGCGCAGCTCCTACCCGCGGCGAAAGCGAAGGCCTACGGCCCGGTGCTGATATACGCGGAACCGTCGATCACGAACGACAAGACGTTCGCGGCGGAGATCCTGACGCTCGCGAAGGGGGTCACGGTGCCGGAGCACGTCCACCAGAACGAGACCGAGATGCTGTACGTGCTCGCCGGCAGCGGCACGATGACCGTCGCGGGGGTGCAGCTCGCGGTGGGCCCCACCAGCGTGGTCCAGGTGCCACCGGCCACGAAGCACTCGTTCACGGCGAGCGCCGACGTGCGAGCGCTCCAGATCTACACACCTGCCGGTCCCGAACAGCGGTTCAAGAAACCATGACCATCGTCGATCAAGTCGGTCAAGTTCTCGCGGGCGATGTCCGCACGGCTGCGCGGCTCATGCGCGATCTGGATGACCGCGCACCCGCCGCGCTCGCCGCGCTGAAGGCGTTGTTCCCGCATACCGGCAAGGCGTACCTCGTCGGCATCACCGGCAACCCGGGCGCGGGCAAGTCGACCGTCGTGGATTCGCTGATCGCGCACTACCGCTCGATCGGGGAGCGGGTCGCCGTGGTGTGCGTGGATCCGACGTCGCCGTTCTCCGGCGGCGCGATCCTCGGCGATCGCATCCGCATGCAGCGACACGCCCTCGATCCGGGGGTGTTCATCCGCAGCCTCGCGACACGCGGCCACCTGGGTGGGCTGTCGCGCTCGACGTTCGACGTGGCGCACGTCTTCGATGCGATGGGCTTCGAACGGATCCTGATCGAGACCGTCGGTGTCGGCCAGGACGAGGTCGACGTGATGAAGGCGGCGCACACGACGGTGGTGGTCACCGTGCCGGGCCTCGGCGACGACATCCAGGCGATCAAGAGCGGTCTCCTGGAGGTCGCGGACGTCCTCGTCGTCAACAAGTCGGACCGCGAAGGTGCGGATCGCACCGAGCGCGACCTCATGCACATGCTCGATCTGCGTGCCCATGGCGAGCGCAAGGAGGTCGAGATCGTCCGGACCATCGCCACGAAGGGCATGGCGGCGGGGTCCGGCATCGCGGAGCTGGCCGCCGCGATCGAGGCGCACCGCGCGCGCGCCTGGCAGGGCCCCACGGCGGCGGCGCGGCACCTCGCGCGTGCGCAGGCACAGCTCGGCGAGCTCGTGCGGGCGCTGCTCGCGGATCGTGCCGCGAAGGCGATGGCCGCGCGGGGAGGCATGTCGGAGATCGCGCAGGCCATCGTGGATCACACCACGGACCCCTGGACCGTGGCCGAACAGCTGCTCGTCGGGCTGTAGGTGTAGCGGCGGTCACGTGCCGTCCCAAATCTTCGGCCGCTCCCTCGCTGGATGCTACGATGGGGCAATTACTCGGGGAGTAGTCATGACTAACTTATCGATGTGTCTCTCGACGGCGCTGCTCGTCGCCACCAGCGGCTGCGGCCTGATCAGCTCGGATGTCACCAACTTCGATCTGACGCTGCCCGACAAGAACTTCACCGTCGACGCCACCAAGTGGCAGATCGACCAGCAGCAGGCCGACGCCGTGCTGATGACAAACTGCTCGAGTCAGCCAACCGTGTGCGCGTCCGCTGCGATGCAGGCGTGCGGGATGATGGGCTGCTCCGGCTCGTGCAACACGACCTCGCAGACCTGCGATCTCTCTCTCGATGTCGGCCTCTACCAGCCGATCGATCTGCTCACGGAGAAGCCCGAGCTCAAGTCGATCAATGACGAGCCGGTGATCAAGGTGACGATCGACAGCGTGACCTACGAGGTCACGGGCAACACGCTCAACGTCCCGACACCGGAGATGACGATCTACGTGGCGCCGAAGTCGGTGATGAGCCCGAAGGATGCGATGGCCAAGGCGATCGGCACCATCCCCGCGGTGCCCGCGGGCCAGACCACGACGAAGCCCGAGACGATCGCGTTCACCGCGAACGGCAAGGCCGAGCTCGTGAACATCATGAGCACGTTCAAGACTCCGTTCAACGTGCTCGTCGGCGCGACCCTCGTGATCCACGCGGGCACGCCGGTGCCGACCGGCAAGCTCGACGCCGTGGTCCACATCAAGGGCCACGCCGGCCTCTAGGTAGTCTCGGCGGCCTTCGCCGCGGCGTGGCAATTCCCGGCGACGCGGCTCGTGTCCGCGCACCCACACCCGCCCACAACTCCGCGTGGCGGGCCATTTCGTCGGTGGCACGGACGATGCTGAAGGTGTGACCCAGAAAGGTTGCACCCATGAAGTCTCTCCGCGCTCTCCTGTTCGTTCTCGTTATCCCGGCCGCCGCAGCGTGTGGCGGTAACCATGATTCGAAGGCGTCGTCGTCGGGAGGCGGATCCAGCGTGCTTCCCGTGTACGCGCCGACGAAGCCAGACGTCGATGCGCCGGTCGCGATCGACGACAAGAAGGTCGCCGATCCCGTCGTCAAGCCCGACGAGCCGCTCGAGATTCCCGCGAAGTTCTCCGAGGCGATGGCGCTCGGCAAGGCGCTGTCCGCGAAGGGTGAACACTCGCGCGCAAAGGAAGTCCTCGAAGCCGCCGCGAAGATCGAGAAGAAGTCCGCCGAGCCCCACATCGAGCTCGCGCGCCTGTTCATCGCGATGGGCGAGAAGGGCCTCGCGATCAAGAGCGCGAACAAGGCGGTCAAGCTCGCGCCGGAGTCGAGCCAGGCGTTCAACACCCTCGGCCGCGCCGAGCTCGCGCGGTTCAACTACGACAACGCGATCGTCGCGTTCCGCCAGGCCACCGAGCTCAACGCCGACAACACGTGGGCGTGGAATAACCTCGGGTTCACGCACCTGCAGCTCAAGCACTACCAGGACGCGATCGAGGCGCTGGAGACGGCGACCGCGAAGAAGGACGCCGCGGGCTACATGTTCAACAACCTCGGCATCGCGTACGAGCAGCTCGACAAGCTCGACGAGGCGCGCGAGGCGTTCGAGTCGGGCGGCAAGCTCGGCTCGGTGGAGGCGAAGGCGAGCCGCAAGCGCCTCGACGGCGTCGACACCATCGTGAGGACGGCGACAGCCGAGACCCCGAAGGTCGAGGACAAGACCTACGAGACCGCGGAGGAGATGCCGCCGATGCCGGAGGACGTGGTCGAGCCCGTCGTGGTCGAGCCGGCCCCCGCGGCCGTCGAGGCTCCCACCGCGGTCGAGCCGAAGGCCGAGGAGCCCGCGCCCGTGGTCGAGGAGACCCCGCCGCCCGCGCCCCCAGCTCCAGCGACGATCTAGCGGCGGCGACGACGCAGCGCGATCACCACCAGCCCGGCGAGCCAGATGCTCGAGCCGGGCGTTCGTGCGTCACAGCAGCCGGCGCCCGAGCCGACGGGTAGTGGAAGATCGTCGGAGGGATTGGCCGGCTCACCATCGACGGTGACGGGCGTCTCGCTCTTGAAGCCCTCGCCGGGATCCCAGCCCGGGTTGAGATCGGTCGTGCGTTCGTAGGCGCCGACGTCGGGCATGCCGTCGCCGCGCGGCGTGCCGTTGAAGTCGTCGAGCGAGCTGCGCGTCGCATCGCCCGCGTTGATCAGCATGCTGCCAGCGGGCGGATACACCTTCGTGGCGGTGCCGAGGTCGGCGGCGAGGGTGCCGCCCTGACGAAAGCCGCCGGCGGCGTTGCTGGTGCCGAGACCGATGTTGGCGACCACGATCGCGCTCGGCGCGCCGCCGTTGAGATCGATCGCCGTGCCGCCACCACAGTAGAGGGCGTTATTGGCGACGACCTGGTTGGTCGCGGTCGCCCAGTCGTTCGCCTTGAGGCACGGGCCTGCCGCGCCGACGATCGTGTTGTGCGCGATCACGAGGTCGTGCGGCGTCTGCCCCTGGCTCGCCTTGGACTGGATGCCGTTCGCGCCCGCGCCGAGCACGATGTTGTTGCGGACGATGACCTGGCCGACGATCTGGATGCCGTTGTCGACGGTGGTCCACACCAGGTTGCGCTCGACGATGTTCGGTTGCCCGGAGCCCGCGTAGCCGTACATCGTGATCGCGGGGTACTTCGCGCGGATGATCACGTTGTCGCGCACGATCACGCCCGAGGCGCCGGTCTTGACCTCGATGCCATCCCCCTGATCTCCGCCGAGATCGTGGATGTAGTTCCGCTCGACGACCGAGTCGCGGAAGATGTTCGTGGCGTCGTTGCCGCCGAGGTACATGCCCTCGCCGGTGCCCGCGAGGCCCGTCGCGTAGATCTCGTTGTGGCGGATGGTGAGGTGCGAGCACTCCTGGCCGGGGCGGTTGCACGAGATGCCGACATCGCCGAGGCCGTGCAGCACGAGGTCCTCGAGGACGGCGTGGTCGGCCGCGCCGAGGCGCACGCCGTGGCTGCCACCCGTGATCTCGAATCCCGCGAGCGTGAAGTAGCTCCCGGCGATATCGAGGACGTTCTGGTTCATCGCGCCCTGGATCACGACGCGCTCGCCGGCGGCCGCGCGCACCGAGATCGGGGCCTGTGCGGTGCCGATCCACGTCACGTTGACCAGGCCGGGCGTGGTGTACGTGCCGGCATGCACCACGACCTGATCGCCCGCTTGCAGCATCCGCATCCGCGCGAACAGATCATCCGTGGGATGGATGTCGTAGGTCTGCGCGGCCGCGATCCCGGGCGCACAGACGATGGCGCAGGCCAGCGCGATCCTCATGGATCGGAGTAGACCACGTGGTCGTTATCGGTTGGGGTGGTACTCGCCGAACCGTGCCCGCAGCACATCCGCGATCTCCCCGACGGTGGCGAATGCCTTGACGGCTCCGACGATCGGCGCCACCAGGTTGCCCGTGGAGGTCGCCGCGTCGTCGAGAGCCTTCAGCGTCCGCGCGTGCTCGGCGGCGTTGCGGCGCGCGCGCATCGCGGCGAGACGCTGACACTGCTCTGCCTCGAGGTTGGGGTCGATCGTTCCGACCGGAATCGGATCTTCCTCGGCCATCACGAACTCGTTGACGCCAACGACGATGCGCTCCTTGGCCTCCACCGCGCGCTGGTGTTCGTACGCGCGGCGCTCGATCTCGCGCTGCGGAAACCCGCTCTCGATCGCCTTGACCATCCCGCCGAGCTGCTCGAGCTTCGTGAAGTACTCGCCGACGCGCTTCTCGATCTCCGCGGTCATCGCCTCGATCGCCCACGAGCCGCCGAGCGGATCGATGAAGTCCGCCACGCCCGACTCGTTGCCGATCACCTGCTGCGTGCGCAGCGCGATCCGCGCGGCCTCCTCGGTGGGGAGGCCGAGCGCCTCGTCGTAGCTGTTCGTGTGCAGGCTCTGGGTGCCGCCGAGCACGGAGGCGAGCGCCTGGATCGTCACCCGCGCCACGTTGACCAGCGGCTGCTGCGCCTGGAGCGTCACGCCGGCGGTCTGGCTGTGGAACCGGAGCATCTGGCTCTTCGGGTTCTTCGCGCCGAACCGGTCCCGCATGATCCGCGCCCAGAGTGCCCGGGCGGCGCGGAACTTCGAGACCTCCTCGAGGAAGTTGTTATGGACGTTGAAGAAGAACGACAGGCGGGGCGCGAAGTCGTCGACGTCGAGGCCCGCGGCCAGGGCCGCTTCGACATAGGCGATGCCGTTCGCGAGCGTGAACGCGACCTCCTGCACCGCATCCGAGCCGGCCTCGCGGATGTGATAGCCGCTGATCGAGACGGTGTTCCACTGCGGCACGTGGTGCGCGCAATACGTGAACGTGTCCGTGATCAGGCGCATCGATCCGGCGGGCGGATAGATGTACGTGCCGCGCGCGATGTACTCCTTCAGGATGTCGTTCTGGATCGTGCCGCGGAGCTCGCTCGCCGGCGTGCCCTGCTCCTCGCCGACCGCGACGTAGAGCGCGAGTAGCGTCGCTGCCGTCGCGTTGATCGTCATCGAAGTGGAGACGTCGGCGAGCGGGATGCCCTCGAACAGCACCCGCATGTCCTCGATCGAATCGATCGCCACGCCGACGCGGCCGACCTCACCGCGCGACATCGCGTGATCGGAGTCGCGGCCCATCTGGGTAGGTAGGTCGAACGCGACCGACAGCCCCTTGCCGCCCTGCGCGAGCAGGTACTTGTAGCGCCGGTTGGACTCGGCCGCCGTGCCGAACCCGGCATACTGGCGCATCGTCCACAGCTGGCCGCGGTACATCGTGGGCTGCACGCCGCGGGTGTACGGGAACTCACCCGCGGGTGGAGCGGCCTCGGCCGGTGCATCGTCAGGCGTGTACGCGCCCTTGATCTCGATGTCGGCGTCGGTGGCGAACCGCTGCTTGCGCAGCTTCGGCGTGCGGGCGGAGGTCACGAAGGCGTGTGTAGCAGAGATCCGCTACTATCGATCCATGGTGAAGACCGCCGCGATCCTCGCCTTCATCGGCGCCGCTGGCGCGGGGGCGGCGGCCCTGGCGCTGAAGAAGACCGTGATCGACGGCCAGGTGATGGCCGCGGATCTCCTCGGGCAGCTCGACAAGAAGGGCATCACCGAGGTCACCTGCGACCCCGAGATCCCGATCGGCAACGACGGCGCCACGTTCACGTGCACCGTGGGGGCGAGCGATGGGTCGACCGCGAACATCGAGTACACGATGAACCGGGCGGGGGGCCTGTCCGCGAAGCTCCTCGACAGCAACGGTCCCACGCGCGAGCAGGTCCCGGCCACGAGCGATCCGTGGAACAACTGACCGTGATATAGCGTCCCGGCATGCCGAACTACTCGAAGCTGCACGACCTGATCAGCCACCGCGTCACGATCGAGTACGACACCGGAGCCAAGATCACCGGCTACCTCGCCTCCTGCCAGCCCGCCTCGGGACCGGTCGAGTTCGCGGTCCTCTCGGAGGCGAAGCTCATCGACTCGCGCGGCCGCGTCGTGCGCGAGGCCGGCGAGCTGACCCTGTGCCCGAACATCCTGACCTCGATCGCACTGGACGAAGGTCCGCGCGGCCGCGACGTCAAGTAGCTACGCCACGCCGAGCGCGCCGCCGAAGCGCGCCACGAGCACGTCGTCGTGGTCGTCGGCGCACGAGCCCACGCGCTTGATCAGCTCGACGACCTCGCTCTTGTCGAGATCGAGGGTCGAGCGTTCGCTGAGCACGAGGATCCGGTCGCCATCCGTGGCGAAGGCGGCGCCCGACAACGTGGCGTTGAGATCGAGCAGGTGCGCGTGGAGGGCGGGACGATCGACCTTCGCGTCGAGCGTCATCACGACCGCGCACACGCGGATGTGGGTGAACTCCGCGCGGTTGAGCAGCATCACGCGGGTCAGCGCGGAGCCCTTGGGGATCTCCCACGCGTGGAGGGCGTGGGCGTCGGTGATCCGGCTGCGCGTCGCGGGGTGCCCCATCTCCTCGAGAACGCGCTCGACGAGCGAGATCGTGGACGCCAGGTTGGTCTCGCGCTGGTTCGCAAACAGGCCGGAGGGGGTCGCCACGACCGAAGCGTACCCCGGAACGCGCTAGTGTTGGGGCGATGAGCGAGGACCGGCCGCCCGACGCAGACGCGCCTGCGGCCGCGCCGGAGTCCGCGCCCGAGTCCGCGCCGAAACCGTCACCACCGGAAGGGAGCGGCACCGCGCTGCCGCCGCCGCGCAGCTTGCGCCTTCCCATCCTCGGCGGTGTGGCGATCGTCGTGATCCTCGCCGTCGTGGTGCTGGTCGCGCGCGGCCGACGCCATCGCGAGGTGGCTACGACCCCCGAGGTGGGAAGCGGCAGCAGCGCCGCGATCCGTGCGCCGGAGGGGCCGGCGCTGCCGGACCTGCCGACGACCGGCGTGCGGCTCACCGGCTTCGTGATCGACGGTGCCGGACTTCCCGTCGTCGGCGCGGAGGTCAGCGCAGAGCTCGAGAAGGGCGCCGCCGATCGCGCGCTCGCGCCGACGCCGACCCTCGACGCGGGCGTGTCCACGCCGATGGACGCGGCGACCGGCACGACGGCGCCGGCGAAGGTTGCGGTCGCGGCGGCGACGGGGATCGACGGCCGGTTCGTCGTCGAGAGCCTCGATCCAGGTCGCTATCGCGTGCGCGTCGTCGGCACCGGCCTGCTCCCCGCGGAGGTCCGGTTCGTTCCGGTGCCATCGGATGCAACGCGGATCGTCGTGTCGCGTCAGGTCGCGATCGAGGGCGTGGTCTCCGATGGTGGGAAACCAGCCGCGAACG
>JAYVLW010000722.1:0-2703 GCA_043759315.1 Myxococcales bacterium | reverse complement strand
GCCGTTCGGATGAATAACGGGCGATACCGCGGTCCAAATTGGGCGATCTTGGCTTTCTGCCCGCTTCGGACCAACGTGAACACCTAGATCGGCCATCGTGAACACTCCGGATCGGGGATCGTGAACGGCTGGATCGGAGTCGTGAACGGCTCGATCGGCCATCGTGAAGTAAGCGGTCGCCGAACGACGTCCTTGCGCTCCCACCCGATCTCAGCCGGCGAGCGCCGGTGACGGCATGGCCTGCTTCGCGAACTTCTCCTTCCAGAGCCGCGGCGTGAGATCCGCGATCTCGCGCTGCGGATGGATCGCGACCCGCTGAAGCACGTCGACCAGATACGTGTACGGATCGACGCCCTGCAGCACGCACGTCGTGATCAGGCTCTGGATGATCCCGACCTTCTCCGCGCCGACCTCGGTCCAGCAGAACAGCCAGGCCTTCCGCCCCATCGGGATCGGTCTCAGCCCGCGCTCCAGATGGTTCGTGTCGATCGGAACGGCGGGATCGGAGAGGAAGACTTCGAGCGGGGCCCGCAGCTTGATGGCGTGCCGCGCCGCCTCCGTGAACGGGTTCGTCGGCAGCAGTGCCGAGGCGACCAGTTCCTGCTTCAACCCTGCGAACAGAGCCTCGACGAGCGGACGGCTCTGCGTGCTTCGTCGAGCGAGCTTCGCTTCGCCCTCGAGCTTCTCTTCCCGGATCTCTTCTTCGATCCGGTAGATCGCCCGGATCCACTCGAGCGCCCGCGCCACCCGCTCGGGCTCCACGCCCTCCGCCTCGACGAACTTCCTGCGCACGTGCGCCCAACACGAGGCCCGGGTCACCTCGTCCCGCTTCGCTGCATACGCCTCGTAGGCGCCGTAGTCGTCCGAGATCAGCGTCCCGCAGTACTCGCCCAGGATCTTGACCGCATGATCATGACCCCGCGAGGTCGCGAACGGGAACGCCAGCTCGTTCTGGTCCCCGAAGACGGGCCAGTAGTAGCCCTGCTTCATCTTGCCGGGGCCGCTTCGCCCGGCCTTGATCGGCGTCTCGTCCATCGCGAGGACCCGGCTCGTGAGGATCGAGGCGAGCTGCGCATCGTAGATCGGGCGCAAGAGATCGATCGTGCGGTGGACCCAGTCCGTCAGCGTCGATCGCGCCAGATGGATCCCGGCGGCCTGCATGCGCTGATGCTGGCGGTACAAGGGCAGATGGAACCGGAACTTGTCGAGCAGCAGCCCGACGAGGAGACTCACGTCGGCCAGGCAGCGCTCGAGGACGCCGAGCTCGGCCGGCGCCGTCACGATCCGGCCCTCGCTCTTGAGCTTCACGACCGGGCGCACGATCTCGTCGATCCGGTAGGCGGCCGGGATCTGGACGAGCCGCTGCGTCACCCGCTCCCCGATCACCTCGTACTCGCTCTCGTCGAGGCCCGCGACCTCGGGAGGGAGGATCACGCGCCGGGTCTTCGGGACCGAGTCGTCGAAGCGCAGCGCCGGCTCGTCCTTCGGCTCCGGCGCCTTCGAGATCACCCGGGCATGGGCCTTGACCGTGAGCGTCTTCTCGACCGATCGGGACTCGCCCTGCATCGCCTCGCCGAGCGAGAGCTGACTCACCTCGGCGATCGGGCCGGAGCGCTTCTCGGACTTCGTCCCGAACAGCTGCTTGCGCAACCAGGCCAGCTGCCGCTCGGCTTCGACGCGGCGGGCCTTCTCCTGCTCGGCGCGTGACTTCTCTTGCTCGGCCACTGCATGAATGGACAGCGCGAGCTCGATCAGCTCTTCCCTGTTCGCCTGCTCGAGGCCATCACGCGTCATGCGATCTGAATAACAGACCTAACGTCGAATGCCAAGAGGGATCCCGTCGAGCAGGAACCGAAAAGTCTTCTCCGACAGCTCCTGCGACGACGACGCGTCCGGGAAGACGAACCGCCCCCGCTCGAGCTTCTTGGCGACGAGCACGAAGCCGGTGCGATCCCAGGCGATCGCCTTCAGGAAGTTGCCTCTGCGGTTGACGAAGACGTAGAGGCTGCCCGAGTGGGGATCGTGATCCCGGAAGACCTGCTGGACCAGGGCGAGGAGCCCCTGGAAGGATTTACGCATGTCGGTTGGCTCGGTGAAGGCGAAGATGCGAGGGGACGTCGTCCTGGGCCACATGACGTTACGCCCGCCATCGCACGACGACGCCGCCCGGGAGGGCGAGCTCGAACTCGACGCCGGCTCGGGGTTCCTCGCGCATCGTCGGCAAGGGCATCGGAGCGACCCACTCGACGAAGCCCGCCGGCGCCGGGCGCACCTTGCGTGTCGCAAGAACCCGCGGCGACGTCCCGACCGCCGTCAGACGTTCGCGCCACATCCGGAAGCTCTGACGCGAGACCTTCGTCCTGCGGCAGAAGTCGGCCTCCGAGAGACCACTCGACTCGAACCGCGACACGATCGCTCGCCACTCCGACTCCGTGCGGCGAACCCGTCCGTCCGACAGCGCTTGCATCTCGTCCCTCCTCGGTGAAGGAGGGATGTCTACGAGATCGCGACATCAGCGGGAAGGACGTCGTTCGGCGACCGGTTACATCGAGGTTAATGGCGTGACCGTGCGCAAGAAGACCTGGGACCAAACCGTGAGAGACTTGTCCGCACGCGCCAGATTCGATCTGAATTGCGACCAACTGCCGGAGCTTGCCCTGATTCGGCGGGTAGGCCCGTGGCCCTCAGAGGTTGGAATCAGAG
>JAYVLW010000721.1:0-8047 GCA_043759315.1 Myxococcales bacterium | reverse complement strand
TACGGAAGGATCAGCTTGTCCTTGATGAAGTGCCAGATGATGCGGGTCATCTCGTCGCCGTCCATCTCGACGACAGGGTTCTTCACCTTGATCTTCGTGGTCATCGCCGCGGGTTGTATCACCTGGGCCGCGCCGAAGTCCTGCGCCGCCGCCGCCACACGCCCACGGCGAGCAACACCCCGAGTCCCACATCCACGCCTCCGCCAGCCGAACAGCCGCCACCCTCGTCGCCCTCGGTCTCGTCGGTCTCGGGATCATCGCCGTGGCCTTCGCACGCCACGCGGTCGAGTCGACGCCCGGTGACCGACTGGATCCACGACACCACCTTGTCGGCGCGGACGTAGACGCCCCCGTTGCCGCACGGCGCGCCGGGCAACGCGAGGCCGCGCGACACCACGCCGACCAGCGCCGGACCGTGCCGCGTGGCGAGCATCGCGGGACCACCCGAATCGCCGAAGCAACTATCACTGCCCCGCCCGCCTGCCGTGAACTCGCCATTCGGGATCACGGAGCGCTCGCAGCTCGGGTCGGAGCCGCACTGCGGATCGAGTACCGGGAGCTCGGCGCGGTGCAGCGTGGTGTTGTCGTCCGTCGCGCTCGGCGAGGTCAGGCCGAAGCCAACCACCTCGACCTGCTTGCGAGCGCTCAGGTACTCGTTCGCGAGGCACGCCGTGGCGATCGCGCGCGGCTTCGGCTTCGCGACGTGATCGAGCACCAGCACCGCGATGTCGTAGCGATGCTCCCAGTCCGGATACGCACGCGCCCACTTCACGGGCACGCGGTCTCCGGCGGGGGTCGCGAAGTCGGTCGTGTTCGTGATCACGAGCTTCGGCGCGATGTCGACGCAGTGACCTGCGGTGAGCACGACATCGGGCGCGATCAGCGTGCCGGTGCACGAGCCACCGGCGCCGATCACGGCGACGACATCGGGCCACGCACCCGGAGCGACGGGGGTGCCGCCGACGACGGGAGGTGGGTTGGCAAAAGCCGTGGACAGGGTGGCCGAGGACAGGAGGAGGATCAGGGGAAGGCGCTGCATGCCGGCGCACACAGCAACGGCGAGGCCAGCAAGGGTGCTCGTGATCTCGAGGGGTTAGCGCGCGCTGTACGGCCGGAACCCGGACGAGCGGCCGCCGGGCGGACGATCACCGGACGCGGCGACGACGCGCGAACGAGAGGCTGCCGATCGCGAGGAGGATCAGCGCGGCGCTCGCACCGCCGCCGCCCGACGAGCAGCCGCCGGTCGCCCCGGACGACGCGTCGGCAGCGACCTCGTCGGGGCAGTCCTTCGCGACGTCGCGGCCGGTGGTCTGTTCGATCCACGCCAGCACTTTGTCGGCGCGGACGTAGATGCCACCACCGCCGCACGGCGTCGCGCTGTCGTCGAGGCCCCGGGAGACCGCGGCGACGAGCACCGGGCCGCGCGGCGTGTCGAGATAGACCGGACCACCCGAGTCGCCGAAGCAGGAGTCACCACCGGCACCGCCTGCGACAAACTCGCCCTGCGGTAGGGCCGCATCGCGGCAGCCGTTGCCACTCGAGCAGGTCGCGTCCAGCACGGGCGCCATCGCCTCGCGCAGCGAGGTGTTCGTACCGCCGCCGTCCGTGGCCGTCAGGCCGAAGCCGACGAGGTGGACCATGGTGTCCTCGGCGAACCCGGAGAAGGTGCAGTGACCTGCGACCGCCCGAGGCGCGACGCCCGTCACGGGAGCCACGAGCACGATGACCGCGACGTCGAACTTCTCCTTGAAGTTCGGATATGCGGTGATGCTCTCGATCTTGACGCGCTGGCCGCCGCTGCCGTTGTAGTTCGTCGTGTTCGCGACGATCTCGGTCGGGTTGATCCCGGTGCAGTGACCGGCCGTGAGGACGACGTCAGGCGCGATCAGCGTGCCCGTGCACGATCCCTGCGGGCCGAGGATGGCGACGGCATCGGGCCACTTTCCAGGCGGCACCATCGAGCCCCCCACCACCGGTGCGCTGACCGTACCGGCGCTCGCCGACGCGGCCGTGAGCAGCGACAGCACCGCGAGGACAGCTGATCGGGACACGCCAGCTCTCAGGAGCAACTCGCGAGCCGCCCGCAACTCGCGTGGCCGCGTCGCGCGGGCTACCGGGCATGTGTCCGAACCGCCCACCGAGCCGTGCGGTGCGCGGGCCTCCCGGGGGATTCCCGATCAATTCAACCAGAGGAGATATCGCAGCTTCTTCTCGACGGTGTCGCCACCGCGCTCGAGCTCGTCCTTCATCCGCGACAGGCGCTCAACGGCCGGGGAGGGCTTCATCGCGCTGCGATAGCCGTTGCCGAAGATGCCCCGCAGCACGCGCTCGATGTTCTGCAGCGACTGGGACTCGTCGGACAGGTCGATGACGATGTCCTTCGGCTCGCGCAGCATCGCGCCGAAGTCGAGGTACGCGTCCGGCACGTGCACCGCCGCCTTCGCATCGAACATTCCGACGAACTGGCGGAGCGAGAGGCCGTCCTCGCTCGTCAGCATTCTTCGCACGTCGCCCGTGACGCCCTCCCAGGTCGCGTAGATCGCGGCGTCCATCGGCAGCGGGATCGGATGGCTCTGCTGGGTGGGATTCGGCACCCACTCGCGGTCGTCGTCCGTCTCGCCGAGGTACGCGGCGCGGCACTTGTCGGCATGATCGACGCCCGCGAGGATCAGCGTACGCGCGTGCTTCATGCGGCCCGGATCGATCAGCCGGATCGTGATCGGTGCGAGCTTCTTGTTGCTGCCGAACAGGCTGAACGCGAACAGCTTGTCGAGCTCGCTCCAGCGATACGCGAGGATCATCTCCACGCCGGCGCGCTGAAACGAGATCATCGCGCGGGCCCATTCGATGTCGCCGGCGTCGAACCGGAACGTGGGCCGCCGCGCCGGATCTGCCTGGTCGATCGGCTCGCCTTTCGCGTCGTACTCGATCTCGAACAGCTTGCGGTCGCGGTCGTCGATCTGGCCGCTGCGGTTCCAGTCGTGCTGCCAGCACGCGAGGCACAGCTCGAGGGAGAACGCCGGATCCGCGCCGGCGATCGTCAGGTCGCGATCCACGGCCTCCAGCGCGGCGAGGAAGTCCTGCCACGTGGTGCGCCCGCCCTCGTGATCGAACGCCTTCAGCTGCGCCCCGCGATCCATGATCTCGGAGAGCTCGCGGATCAGCGCGGTGCCCGCGGCCTGGTAGGTCACGAGCGCGCGGACCGCCGCCGCCCGCGAGTTCCCACCGTCCTGCTGCAGCACCTGGCTCGCGATCTGGCGGGCGTCGTCGAACTTCGAGGTCTGCAGCGCGGTGATCGCCGGCGCGGCCGCGGCGATCGCCGCCGGGGACTGAGGCACCGGCTTCGCGGGCTCGGGACCGTTGCCGCAGGCGGCGAGAACACCAACGATTGCCAGGAGGATGCGAGTCATCGTGACGACTGTGACGCGCGGACCCGGGAACTGGCTCGGTAGTTCACGCGTTCTTCACGCGTGCATCACTTCTTGCCGGCGGCCTTCCTGAACGGGGCCTCGAGCTTGTCGCTCCAGGCGGGCGCTTCCTTGTCCCGGGGCGCGGTGAAGGTGAAACCGCTCGCCGTGACATCCTTCGCCTTCGAGGTGACGTTGAGGACGATCGCGACCTTCTTGGCCTTCGGTGGGTAGTTCTTGAGCGCCGTCGCGATCGCGGTCCAGTAGCGCAGCCACAGGCTGTTCTGCTGGGCATCGCAGTCGTCGCCTTCGACGTTGATCGTGATCGAGAACCGGGACCTGAACTTGTCCATGTCCTTGGCCACGAGATCGCGGTTGAACGCGGGATCGTTCGCGGTCGCGCCCTCGATCGCATCCCAGTCCTCGGCCCCCGTGGCCTTCGCGTACTCCGCGATGTCCCGGGTCGCGAACGAGGCCGCGTGGACCGCGCCGAGGTTCTTGTCCCACAGCTTCGCCTTGCACTTCGCGCCGATCTTGAACGTGTGCAGCTTGGTCAGGATCCAGCCCGCGTAGTAGTCACCTGTCGCTTCCTTCGTGGAGAACGCGAAGTCGTCGGTGAAGCCGTTGTTCAGCTTGCGGAACGGGCGCTCCAGCTTGTCGGCCGCATCCTTCGCGGCGATGTCCTTGGGCGCCTTGATCGTGAACGTGGTGCCGTCCTTGCTGACGTCGACCGTGACGTCCCGGGTCTTCGAGCTGACATCGAGCTTGATCAGCGCCTTGCCCGACGGTGGCGGGAAGGTCTTCAGGATCCTCGGCAGCGTGCTCCAGTAGCCGAGCCACAGGCTGCTCTGGTTCGCATCGCAGTCGTCGCCATCGACCGTGGTGTCGAGCGTGAACCTCGCCTTGAATGCATCCACCTTGGGATCGAGCTGCGCGGCCTCCAGCGCCGACCACTCGTCACCGGTCCACATCTTCGCGACCACCGCCACGTCGCGCGTGGCGAAGCCGGCCGCGTGCACCGCGCCCTGATCCTTGCCGGGGAGCTTCGCCCAGCACTTCTTGCCCAGCTTGAACGTCATCAGCTTGGTCAGGGCCGCCACCGCGGCGGGATCAGCGGTCGAGTCCTTGAGCGCGGTCGCGAAGTCGTCGACCTCACCTGCCGCGACGGGCCGAACAGTGATCCCCAGTGCGACGGCGCTCAGTGCGACGGCGCAGAACGCTCGGTTGTTCATCGCCGCCGAGGCTAACACGCGGCAAGTCGCCGAGTTACCCGTAGGCACACGGGCTGCACACGGACCTGTGCATGCTGAGCAAGGCGCGAATCGCAGGTCACCCCATCCACCCGATGCTCGTCGGCTTTCCGATCGCGCTGTTCACCGCGACGATCGCGCTCGAGCTCGCTCACATCGGCACGGGGGACGCGTTCTACTACCGCGGCGCGATGATCGCGAACGTTGCTGGCGTCGTCATGGGCCTGCTCGCGGCCATCCCGGGCGCCATCGACCGTTACATGCTGCCGACCAGGTCTCGCGCGAAGGATCTCGCGAACCAGCACGCGCTGTTCAATCTCCTGACCATCGGCCTCTACGCGGTGAGCGGCGTCATGCTCTACCTCGGCTGGAACGGCAAGGTGATGGTCGACGGCCACTACGCCCTCAACGCGACCATGCCGCTCGCGTTCGACCTGGTCGGGTTCGTCTCGCTCGTCGCCGCCGGGATGCTCGGCTGGTCGCTGGTGCAGACGCACCACCTCGGCATCAAGCCGGCGAGCACCCGCGACGACCGACCCTCGCGCGAGCCCGAGCTCGACACAGCGCCGAGCATCCGGATCCCCGCGGCCAGCTGACGCTTACGCCTTCGACCTCGCCTAGCCTGACACTCACCGCCGTCACCAAGGGTCTGTGGACCCGCGGTGGCGGCGGTTTTTTCGTCTAGGATGCGGGCGTGCAGCTCGTGTCGACCATCCGTGGCCAGAGCTACCGGTTCGGCTCGGTCAAGGAGGTCCTCGCGAAGGCGAACCCGCCGAAGAGCGGCGATGACCTCGCCGGCATCTCGGCTCGAGATGCCGTGGAGCGCGTGGCCGCGCGTGCGGTGCTCGCGAACATCACGATGCGCGAGCTGCGCGAGAACCCGGTCGTGCCGTACGAGCAGGACGAGCTGACCCGGCTCGTCGAGGACGAGCTCGACGACCAGGCGTTCCGCGCGATCGCGCACCTGACGGTCGGCCAGTTCCGCGAGTGGCTCCTCGACATCGCGACCACCGGGCCCACGCTGCGCGCGGTGGCGCCCGGGCTGACGCCGGAGATGGCGGCGGCGGTGTGCAAGCTGATGTCGAACTTCGATCTGATGACGGTCGGCGCGAAGTGCCTCGTCGTCGTGCGCGCGAACTCCACGCTGGGGTTGCCGGGGCGGCTGTCGTCGCGCTGTCAGCCGAATCATCCGACCGATGACGTCGACGGTATCCTCGCTTCGGCACGCGAGGGCCTGGCGTACGGCTGCGGCGATGCGGTGATCGGGATCAACCCGGCGACCGATACCCCCGAATCGACCGCCGAGATCCTCAAGGTCATCGATGACCTCCTGTCGCGCAACGCGTGCCCCACGCAGCACTGCGTGCTCTCGCACGTGACGGTGCAGATGAAGGCCCTCGAGCTCGGCTGCCCGATGGATCTGATGTTCCAGTCGGTCGCCGGCACCGAGCAGGCGAACAAGGCGTTCGGCATCTCGGCGCAGCTGCTCCAGGAGGGCTGGGAGATGATGAAGGAGCGCGGCACGGCGAAGGGCCCGAACCGGATGTACTTCGAGACCGGCCAGGGGTCGGCGCTGTCGAGCGCGGCCCACCACGGCGCCGATCAGGTGACGATCGAAGCGCGCGCGTACGGACTCGCGCGGCGCTACAAGCCGTACCTGGTGAACACCGTCGTCGGCTTCATCGGGCCCGAGTATCTCGAGGATGGCCCGCAGATCTCGCGTGCGGCGCTCGAGGATCACTTCATGGGCAAGCTGCTCGGTCTGCCGATGGGCTGCGACGCGTGCTTCACCTATCACGCCAAGATGACCCAGGACGAGCTCGAGAGCCTCAAGGTCCTCCTCGGCATTGCGGGATGCACGTATCTGATGTCACTGCCGGTCGGCGACGACATCATGCTGAACTACCAGTCGACCAGCTATCACGACATCCCGACCCTGCGGCGGCTCGTGAACAAGCGCCCGACGCCCGAGTTCGATGCATGGCTCGACATGAAGGGCATCTGGCGCGGCGATGGTCCCGGGCCAAACTTCGGCAACGTCGAGGCCGTGCGGTGATGGGGCGCTCGCTCGACAGAACGTTCGCCGGCGGCGCGCTCGCGCTGCCACAGCGCGGTAGGGTCGGGTTGTGAGTCGCACCCGCCAGCTGATGGACGCGCTGCGGGACGCGCTCGGTTCGGCCGATCCGTTGCCACCGGTCGAGGCGATGCCGCCGATCCCCGCGCCGCCGGAGCGCGTGTACTCGCCGCGGCCAGAGAAGAGTGCGTTCGCCGCTCAGGCCGCACGCCACACCACGGCCCTGGTCGGCATCGGGCACGTGGGCACGCGCTACGCGACCGACGTGGTGCTGCAGTTCCAGGCCGAGCTGGCGGTCGCACACGCGGCGGTCGGCGCGGAGCTCCCCGACGGCTGGGCAGAGCAGAACGGCTTCACCGGCGTGCGCTCGCGGGTGACCTCCCACCGCGAGTTCCTGTTGCGCCCGGATCACGGGCGCCGCCTCGACGACGAGTCACTGCAGAAGATCCGCAGCAGCTGCACGAAGAACATCGACGTCCAGGTGATCGTCGCCGACGGGTTGTCGGCGGTCGCGTGCATGCAGACCGGCAAGGCGCTCCACGATGCCGTGGTGCGCGCGTGCGCGGGTCGGGGTCTGTCGACCGGCACGCCGATCGCGGCGCGGTTCGCACGCGTGTGGCTCGAGGACGAGATCGGTCAGGAGGTCGGCGCGAAGGTCGCGATGATCCTCCTCGGCGAACGCCCGGGACTTGGCACCGGTGACGGCCTCTCGGCGTATGTGGTGTACGCGCCGAAGCTCGGCAACACCGATGGCGATCGCAACATGATCTCGAACATCCACATGCGCGGCATCCCGCCCGACGATGCGGCGCTGCGGCTCGCGGCGCTCGCGCAGGCCATGATCGAGCAGAAGCGCAGCGGTGTGACGCTCGACCTCGGGAGGCTCGGCGAGGTCGCCGGCGGTCGTGGCTATCGCGCCCCCCAGGTGCGGCAGAGGCTCGTCGAAGTCGGTGGAGGATCCGCGTGATCCTCGAGAAGATCATCCCTTGCGTGCTGTCGGTGCGCCGGCTGCAGAATGCGGACCCCGCGCTGGTCGCGGCATACGGCGGCGATCCGGCGCGCCACACCTCGCTCGGCCTCGTGACCTGCGATCAGGACGATGCGATGTACGTCGCGCTCGACGAGGCCACGAAGCATGCCCAGGTCGACGTGATCTTCGCGCGGAGCTTCTACGCCGGCGCCGCCCACGCGAGCGGGCGCCTGTCGGGCGAGATCCTCGGCGTGATCGGTGCGACCGAGCCCGAGGCGATCGAGAACGGGCTCGAGGCGCTGCTCCGCTGCCTGCAGCACGACGCGTGCTTCTACGATGCCGATGG
>JAYVLW010000720.1:0-3037 GCA_043759315.1 Myxococcales bacterium | reverse complement strand
AAAGTCGTGGCGCGGGGCAGAGTTGAACTGCCGACCAAGGGCTTATGAGACCCCTGCTCTACCACTGAGCTACCGCGCCGAGTGGGCCGAGAAACTAATGGGTTCGGACGGGTGAGGCAAGTGGCGCCGGCGCGATCTGGCGCGGCCGTTTGCATGTGGAAGTCATGAACCTGTCAAGGAAATCAGCAACATGGGTGGCCAGCCCGAGGAGGATCGGCTATCGTGCCGCCGTGATCGGGGATCGTCTAATGGTAGGACAGGAGCCTTTGAAGCTCCCCATCAAGGTTCGAATCCTTGTCCCCGAGCGATGGGACAACCATGAAGCTTGATAAGACCTGCTCGCTGTTCTTCGCCACCAAGATCGACAGCAAGCTGCGCGAGGGCCTCGCGCTGTCCAAGCCTGGCGACAAGAAATACTTCGACGGCAGCTCGGAGGACTTCCTCCGCGTGCTCGAGATCGGCGACGAGAAGGACAAGGAGCGCTGGATCGGCAAGGTGATCAAGCCGGGTCCGGCGGTCACCGAGGTGGATGACATCCAGCGCAACATCCTGTCGATCCTCCGCCGCGTCGCGCCGAACGCGCGCATCGCGCAGTCGGCCGTGAAGATCTTCGTGCTCCAGGGCGCGAACGTGCTGAACGCCGTGATCGACGACGAGCCCGAGGAGGGCGAGGACGAAGAGGTCGCGGGCAGCGGCCCGTACATCACGTACTAAGCGGGATCGAGTGCGAGCAGCGCGTCGCCGGCGGTGACGTCGGCGCCATCGGCGATCAGGATCTCGCGAACGCGCGCGCGCTCGGGCAGCAGGGGCCCGCCGTAGGTGACGCGGTTGAACGTCTTCATGACCTCGAGCAGGCACACGGTGGTGCCCGCGGAGAGGGTGTCCCCGACCGCGACGAACGCCGGCTTGTCCGGCGTGGCGCGCGAGTAGAACCGGCCGCTGGTCGGCGCGCGGAACACGAGGCCGGCCGTGGCGGTGGCCTCGGCGGCGGTCGCGTCGGCCGTGGCACCGGCGAGGGCGGCGGTCGCCCCGAGGACGAGCAGCGGATCTCCGTAGCCGACCTTGCGCGCGTCGAGGAGCGCCGTGCCGGCGACGAGGCCCGAGACCTCGGGCGCGACGAGCTGCGTGCGGCGACCGAGCACCTCGAGCTCGCCGATCGCGAGGCCGCGCGTGACGAGCGCGAGCCCCGGGGCGGGAAGAAACAGGCCCGGCGCGGGGCTCTTCAGGATCCAGCCCTCGCCGTCGCGCGCGGCGAGGACCTCGAGGCGCGGTTCGAACTGGCGGGTCACCGGCGACCTCCGACGAGCTCGCGCAGGTCGTGCATCGACCAGATCCGCGGGTTCTTGACCCGGCGGTAGCCGGTGTTCTGGTACGTCATCTCGACGAGCGCCGAGAGGTATGCGCGCAGCTCGCCGAGCTCGATGATCTCGTCGGTGTCGAGCTGCTTCGCCGCGACGAACGGATCCATGTCGCCCTCGATGCGGGCCTCGGTCTCCTTCATCCCGGCGGCGATCTTCGCGCGCTCGGCGGGATCGGTGGACATGATCTGGAAGTCGTCGTCGAGCTTGGTGTTGAACGCGGCGATGGCGAGGGTGCGGCCCTCCATCACGGACAGGCGCGCGAGGCTCGTCGACAGCTGGACGATCGGATCGTAGGGCAGGCCGTTCATCGCGTAGTAGCCGGCGCCGGAGGCCTTGCGCAGGAGGACGGTGAACATCGGCGTGGTGTTCGTCGAGTTCGTGTAGATCAGCGAGCTGCCGTACGCGAGCAGGCCGTGGGCCTCGGCCTCGAGGCCGATATCGAAGCCCGAGATGTCCTGCAGCCAGATGAGCGGGATGCCGTCGTCGTTGCACGCCCGGGAGAACGCGCTGATCTTCGCGATGCCACCGCGGTAGAGGATGCCGGCGGGGCGCTGGCGACCGGGATGTTCCGGATCGCCGACCAGGCCCTGGCGGTTGATCACGAAGCCCGCGTAGAGACCGCCGATCCGCCCGACGCCGCAGATCATCTCCTCGCCGACCTCGGGCATGACCTCCCAGAACATCGACTGATCGACGAGCCGCGCGAGCACCTGGTTCGCGTCGTACGCCTCGCGGTGATCGGCGGGGAGCAACCCCGTCAGCTCCGCGGCGGGGAACCGCGGGTCCATCGCTGCGAGGTCGCCGCGGTAGAAGTCGGCGCCACTCGACGGCAGGCGCGCGACATCTCGGCGGATGCACGCGAGCAGGGTGAGGTCGTCGGGGACGCGCACGTCGGCGCAGCCGGACTGGTGGACGTGGACCTCGGGCCCGCCGATGTCGAGCGACGTGATCTTCTGGCTCTTCGCGCCTTTGATCAGCGCGGCGCCGGCGATCACCATGTACGCCTGTTCGGTCATGTACACGCGGTCCGAGATGATCGGCATGTAGCCGCCGCCGGCGATGCAGTCGCCGAACACGCCCGCGATCTGCGGCACGCCGTTCGCCGAGAGCAGCGAGTTCATCTTGAAGATGTGTCCCGCGCCGCGCGCACCCGGGAAGCTCTTGCTCTGCTCGGGCAGGAACAGGCCGCTACAGTCCACGAGATAGATCGTGGGGATGCGCAGCCGCATCGCCATCATCTGCGCGCGCTGGATCTTCTCCGGCGTGCGCGGCCACCACGCGCCCGACGCGACGGTGTTGTCGTTCGCGATCACCATCACCCAGCGCCCCTCGACCCGCGCGAACGCGGTGACCACGCCCGCCGCGGGTGACTTCTGGTCGCCGGGGAACACCTCGCCGTAGTTGACGAACGTGCCGACCTCGAACGGGCGCGTGCCGGGATCGAGCAGGCGCTCGAGCCGCTCGCGTGCGGTGAGCTTGCCCTTCTTGTGGACACGGTCGACGTAGCTGGGGCCCCAGCCACCCTCGACCTCGCGGCGGCGCGTGCGGAGCCGCTCTTCGAGGGCGCCGAGCGTGGCGCGCTGCTCGGCGGCGGTGCGCTCGTCGACGAGCTTGCCGAGCGGGTCGCCGATCGGGACGAGCGGTACGAACGCCATGCTGGGGCGACGCTACACCAT
>JAYVLW010000719.1:0-7604 GCA_043759315.1 Myxococcales bacterium | reverse complement strand
ACCATCGTACAAGCCGGCGCGATGCCCGCCAAGCTAGATTCCTTCGAGAAGACGGGAGCTTGGCGGAGAATGTACGCAGTTGCGCACGAGCTAGCAGAGGCGGCGCAGGTGCTCTCGGAACTCTGCGACCACGAGCGACGCCGGATGCTTGTCGAGCTCGGAGCTGATCAGGTCATCCACGATCGGCAGGTCGAGGACCAGCCGGTAGAGCATCATACAGGCCCTCATCGACAGCGGGATGAAGCGCGCCTCGCCGTGGAGGACCACATTGGAGGACGAGGGCGTCGACCAGGCGATCGTCAGGTTCGCGGGATCGTATTTGTAGTTGAGCGTGTAGCCGAGAGAGCCGCGCTCGAGCTTGCGCGTGAACGCGACCTGGTCAGGCCGGCCCTCTGGCGTCCGGCGGGTGACCCGCGCCGTCTGCACGATCGGCAGCCAGCGTGGGATCTCCACGGCGTCGGCAAACACCTCGTACGCGACTCCCGCCCCTACCGTCAGTGTCGTCGAGACCTCGCTGGAGAGCGGGGAGATCGCAGGAGCAAGTGCGAGAGCGGTTGCCATGGGGTACGTCCTTGTTGAGACGAGGACTGTCTGAGCAACCCCGATACCAGGTGCTGGTCACGGAGTTACGAGCAGTTGAACTGGGTTCTGTATGCTCCACACCGGCGGCTTGAGTTGCCGTAGGAAGCATCGGTGTCCGCTAACTGCGGTCCCCACTTCTGGCCCCACCCGGCTGGCAGCTCGGGCAACTCCACGTCCAGCGGGGAGAATCGCCGAGCTGATAGGCCTCGATAGGCGTCTTGCACCGACGACACGGCTTGCCGCTGCGGCTGTAGACGAAGAAGCGCTCGTCGCCAGGCGCGTCGCCGGCGAGACGATCTCGGGTCGTCCGTGCCCCCGGCCCGAGGTTCTCGAGCATGAGCTCACGAGCCGTCGTGTAGATCTCGACCAGCGTGGCCAGATCCAGCGCACTCGTGTGCAGCCGCGGATCGACGCCGCGCAGGAACAGCACCTCGGACTTGTAGACGTTGCCGATGCCCGCACAGATCCGCTGATCGAGAAGAACCTCCGCGATCGGCCGGTCCCCCGACGCGCCCGCTCGCGTCGCTGCCGCCACCGGATCGAAGCCCTCGCCGAGCACATCCGGTCCGAGCGATGCCACCGCGTGACCGTGAAGCGGCGCCCGGCGGCCCGAGATCTCGATCGTGCGCGCGCCGATCCACAGCGCGACCGTATCCAGGGTGGTGATCGCCAGCGACAGCCGACCCGGCGACATCTTCGCGATCATCGCCTCGCCCTCCATGCGCCCATACGTTCGCTGACGGCCGTACATCCCGAGGTGCGCGCGCAGATACGTCCCGTTCACCAGCTCGATCACGAGGTGCTTGCCGTGCGCCGCGACCGCCGTGACGCGCTGTCCGGCGAGGTCGCGGACGAGCCCCTGCGTGGTCACGCGTTCGAGGACGTGCCCGACGAGCTTCGGGCCGAGCTGCGCCGCGATCCGGTGAATCGTGTCGCCCTCGGGCACCACCCCACCTTGTCCGGCAACGGGGACGCTTTCAACTTACGCAACTTGCGATCGCGAAACCCGCGGATTCACTTCAGCGCGCTGCCGCGGACGCGAACACGCCGCGCGCCATGAGCGAGCGTTCGCGCGACGCGCGCTCGGCGTAGATCCTCGAACGCAGCGCGAGGATCTCCTTCTCGGGGAGCGCGGTCGCCGCGAGCTCGACCAGGTGCGCTGCGAGCGCGAGCTCCCCGGACGCCGCGAGGGCCTCGGCGCGCGCCGCGAGCACGGTGGCCCCGCCGGCGAGCGCGCACAGCTCCTTCGCGAGATCGACCTCGCGCGCCGGCTTGAGATGTGCCGGGTTGCCGTCCCACCAGCCGCCATACAGCCGATACAGGTTGCGCACGATGAACTCGGGCTCGTCGTAGACCGGCGACAGGTACGGCCGCGCCAGCAGCTCCGGCGGTACGCTGACCTCGGCGAGCACGCGATCGAGCGACGCGCCCTGATTCATCAGGGTGATCACCTGCTCGACGAGCGCCTCGAGGAAGCTCGCCGTGTCATCGAGCGCGCGATGCACCGCGGCCGCGCCCCAGATCGGCACGCCGTGTCCGGGCGCGAGCACCTCGGCGCCGAGCGTATCCATCACGCGCAGGGCGCGCGCCCATTCGCGTGGGAACCGCTGCACCTTCTGCGGATTCCCACAGTTCGGCGAGCACCAGATGAACAGATCGCCGGTGCAGATCACGCCGGCATCGGGGACGTGGACCCACAGATGATCATCGGTCTCGCCGAGCGCGTGGGACAGCTCGAACCGCCGGCCACCGACCTCGAGCGTCTTGCGATCGATGACGAGCTCGTCGGGAGCGCGAAACTCGCCGGGGAACTGCGCGCCGGTCTGGAACTGCCTGCGGTTGATCGCCTGGTTCCAGCCCCGGGTGAGCGCGTAGCGCTCGAACCGCCGCGGTACCGCCGCGTGGGCGATCACGTGGACCGGGCGGCCCGTCGGCTCGCTCTCGTAGAGCTCGACCCCGAAGCAGTGATCGACGTGCCCGTGCGTCCACACCGCGGTGTGCACCGGGTCGGCGGTCGCCTCGCGCAGCACCGCACGCGTCGGCTCGGCGAGCACGAAGCTACCGGTGTCCACGAGCACGAGGCCCGCGTCGGTCGCAAACGCCGTGACGTTCGCGAAGCTCGACACGAACCAGCTCCGCGACGCGAGCTCCTCGACGACGAACCGCGGCGCCATCGGCTGTGCCGCATCGATCGACAGGGTTCCATTCAGCAGCTCCGACGACAGCTCGCGTAGGCTCGGCATGCCGCTACCGTAATGCAGATGCAGCCCCTGATCGTTGCCGTCGGCGCGCTCGTCTTTCGCATCGTGGCCGGTGCGCAGAAACTGCCGGTCTCGCCGGCCATCTGCCCGAGCCCGCGGCGGTTCCTACATCCGGAGGGGACGCTCGCGAGGGAGGGGGCTGCGATCCTCCGCGACGGCTGGCTCGACTCACTCGTCCGCGTCATCGGCTTCGCCCGGCTCGGGCTCCGACTCCGGTTCGGCCGCGACGGGCGCAACGACCGAGCCGCGGATCACGAGACCGCGATAGTCGAGCCGCGCACCTGCCGCGAGCAGGCCGCGCGCGAACGGCGACTCCGACGCGGGCACGCCGTCGATCGATTCGATCTGCAGCTCGCGGCGGCGCGCCTTCGCGGCGAGACGCGGCAGGCCGACCGCGAGCGCGAGCTCGATGGTCTCGTCGGGAAGCGGCGCGGTGGTGAACCGCTTCGCCTTCGGCTCCAGCCACACCGCGAGCGCGCCATCGACGAGGATCGCCGTGGCGCCCACGCGGCGAGCCGGGCGCGCGGCCGGATCTCGCAGCTCGGGCCAGGGCAGGGCGCTCCCCCACGCGTTGGCCGGATCCGTCGCGGCCAGGACGTCGACGCGAGCCGCGAGGCCGCGCGGCGCTTCGCGCAGGCGATCGATCGCGCCGGGCCATGCGAACTGGGCGGATGCGAGGCCTGCGACGAAGTAGCCGCGGCGGACCGTGCCTGCGTCCTCCATCGCGCGCAGCACATCACCGACGGCGGTGAAGCCTCCGGGCAGCTCGTCGGCGGTCGCGGTGGCGCGGCCCGCGAAGCCCCAGCGCTCGAGGAGTGCGGTGGCCTGCGTGAGCGCGCGCGCGGTCCCGGTCGGCTGCGCGCCGAGCGAGCTGACCAGCGACCAGCGGCCGCCGAACGTGGCGTGGGCATTCGCGCGGCGCGCATTCGGCGCCGCGAGCGAGCGCAGGGGGGCGAACGTATCGTTCGTGATCACCCCGGCCCACACGAGATCCCACAGCGCCGCGACCACGTCGGCACGTGACCCGCCGGCGGCGGCCTCGATGGCAACGAGGAACGACGCTCCGGATCCTCGCAGATGCGCCTCGATCGCGGCGTGCACCGGCGACGGCTGCGCGACCGGGGTTGGCTCCGGCGCGAGGGCGAGCGCGCGGTCGCGGCGCAGCAGCACCACGCGGCCGTCCTTCGTGCCGAGCGCGCCGGCCCCGACCCACACCAGCTCGCCTGCGGCGCCGAGCTCGTCGAGCATGCGCGGGTGGTAGTCGAGGATGCGCGCGGGGAGGATCCGCTGCTCGAGCTCGGTGAACGACAGCGGAACGCCCTCGAGCCGGCCGATCGCATCGCGCAGTGCGCCCACACCGCGTCGCGGTTGGTCGAGACCGTGCCAGCGCGGCAGGAACGCGGCAAACGCCCGCGCATCGACGGGAGCGACCTGTGCGCGAAGCTTGGCGAGCGTGCGCCGCCGCAGCTGGCGGAGCACCTCGGGATCGCAGCTGTCCTTGTGGATGCCGCCCGGGCGCAGCTCGCCGCGGACGAGCTGACCGCGCGCCTCGAGCAGCATCAGGATGGGCTCGATCTGCGCCGGCGGCAGCCCCCAGCGCACGGCGGGCCCCTCCGCGGTGAACGGGCCGTGGGTGCGCCCGTAGCGCCCGATCAACGACTCGAGCGGCGCCGCGGCGGGTTCGAGCAGCGCCGCCGGGAGTCCCGGCGGGAGCTGCACGCCGAGGCCATCGCGATACCTCGCGGCATCCTCGGCGGCGATGTACCGCTCGGCACCCGCGAACCGGACCAGCGCGATCCGCCGGCTGCCGAGGAGCGCCCGCAGCGAGCTCTCGAGATCCGGTGTCACGCTGCGCGCTGCGAGGTCCTCTCGCGAGAGGTCGCCGAGGCGGCGCAGAAGATCATGGAGCTCGTCGGTGTCGCGCGCCTTGCGCTCCTCGACGAGCTGCTGCAGCTCGGCCTCGACCTCGTCGAGTACATCAGCGTCGAGCAGGTCGCGCAGCTCGCCGCCGCCGATCAGCTCGCGGAGCAGGCCGCGATCGAGGGTGAGCGCCTGCGCCTTACGCTCGGCCAGCGGCGCGTCGCCCTCGTAGAGGAACGCCGCGACGTAATCGAACACCAGCGAACGCGCAAACGGCGACGCCGCCTCGGTGACCGCCGGCTCGACGCGGATCGCGCGCGACCGCAGCTGCCGCAGCACGTCGACGAGCGCCGGCACGTCGAAGATGTCGCGCAAGACCTCGCGGTAGGTCTCGAGGGTGATCGGGAAGGCGGGGAACCGCAGCGCGACGCCCATCAGCTGCTGCGCGCGCAGCCGCTGCGCCCACAGCGGCGTGCGCTGGCCGGGCCGCCGCCGCGGCAACAGCAGAGCGCGCGCCGCGTTCTCACGGAAGTGGCTGGCGAACAGGCTCGAGCGCGCGAGCTCGTCGACGAGGGCGGTCTCGACGTCATCGGGATCGGGGATCAGCTGGTCGTCGGTCGGCAGCAGATCACCATCCGCGAACCGCAGCGCGATGCCGTCGTCCGTCCACAACGGATGGATCGGATAGCCGAGCTCGCCCTCGAGGCGCTTCGCGAGCACGAGCGCCCACGGCGCGTGCACGCGGCTGCCGAACGGCGTCAGGATGCACACGCGCACGTCGCCGAGCTCGTCGCGGAACCGCTCGATCGTGATGGCGCGGTCGGTGGGCACGCTCCCGGTCTGCGCGCGCTGATCGCCGAGGTAGGTGATCAGATTCTCGGCGGCGTTGGCGTCGAGCTTGTAATCGTCAGCGAGCCACGCGCGCGCGGCCACCGGATCGCCGGCGAGCTTCGCATCGAGCTCCCGACAGAACGCGCCGAGCGCCTGGCCGAGCTCGACCGGCCGCCCCGGGCCTTCGCCGCGCCAGAACGGCATCTTCCCCGGCTCGCCGGGCGCGGGTGTGACGATCACGCGATCGCGCGTGATGTCCTCGATCCGCCAGGTGGTGGCGCCGAGGATGAACGTCTCCCCCTTGCGGCTCTCGGCGACCATCTCCTCGTCGAGCTCGCCGACCCGCGGTCCGCCGACGCCCGCGTGGACCCCGTACGTACCGCGATCCGGAATCGTGCCACCGGAGATCACGCTCAGCAGCCGCGCTCCTTTCCGGCCCACCAGTGTGTCGGTCTGCCGGTCCCACGTCAGGCGTGGGCGCAGCTCGGCGAACTCGTCGGAGGGATAGCGGCCGGCCAGCATGTCGAGCACGCCCACCAGCGCCGCTCGCGACAGCTCGCGATAGCTCGATGCGCGCCGGATCACGCGCTCGAGGTCCGGCACCTGCCACGCATCGACTGCCACCATCGCGACGATCTGCTGCGCGAGCACATCGAGCGCACTCTCCGGCACCCGGATCGCCTCGACCTCGCCATCGAGGATCTTGCGCGCCACGACGGTGGCCTCGAGGAGGTCGCCGCGGAACTTCGGCAGGATGCGCCCGATGCTCGTGCCACCGACGTGGTGGCCCGCGCGACCGATCCGCTGGAGCCCGCGAGACGCCGCCCCCGGGGACTCGACCTGAACGACGAGATCGACCGACCCCATATCGATGCCGAGCTCGAGCGAGCTGGTCGCCGCGATCGCGCGCAGCCGACCCGCCTTGAGCGCCTCCTCGATCTCCACGCGCTGGTGCCGCGCCACCGAGCCGTGGTGCGCGCGCACCAGCTCCACGCCCTCCGGCGCGACCCCTTTCTCGACCGCCAGCTCGGTGAGCTGCTGGCTGATGCGCTCGGCGAGCCGCCGCGAATTGACGAACACGATCGTCTGCCGGTGGGCCAGGATCATCTCGAGCAGCCGCTCGTTGATCAGCGGCCACATGCCACCGCCATCGCGGCCCTCGGTGCCCGGGTTGTCCATCTCGGGCGCCGGAACGATCACCTGGAGGTCGATCCGCGGCTTCGCCGCCGCATCCACGATCTCGACCGGCCGGTCCCCGCCCAGGTATTTAGCGACTTCCGTAAGTGGCCGTTGCGTCGCCGACAGGCCGATCCGCTGGGGCTCCGGGTTGCCCGCCGAGGTCACCAGGTGGCTGAGCCGCTCGAGGCTGAGGGCGAGATGGATCCCGCGCTTGGTCGGTGCCAGCGCGTGGATCTCGTCGATGATGATGGTGTCCACACCGGTCAGCCGCTCGCGCTGCCGGCCCGCCAGCACGAGGTACAGCGACTCCGGCGTGGTGATCAGGATCTGCCCGGGCTCCTTGCGCTGGCGCTCGCGCTCCTTGGGGGACGTATCGCCGGTGCGGACGTCGACCTTGATCTGGGTCCCGGCACCGAGCGCCTGCAGGCCGGCGAGCGGCGCCCGCAGGTTGCGCTCCACGTCGTAGGCGAGCGCCTTGATCGGAGACACGTAGACCACCCGCGTGCCGGCACCGGCAGGGGACCGCGCGAGCCGATCGAGACACCACAGGAATGCCGCGAGGGTCTTTCCGCTGCCCGTGGGCGCCAGCATCAGCGTGTGCTGGCCGCCGGCGATCTGCGCCCAGCCGCGCGCCTGGACCGGGGTCGCCGCCGCGAAGCTCTGCTCGAACCATCGCCGCGTGACGGGGTCAAACGGCGCGAGCGGATCGACCGGCACGCCGCACCTTAGCCCGACCGGGTCCGCCGCCCACGTGACCCCTCGGCTAGATCTTCTGGACGAACCGCGGCGTCATCAACCACTCGAGCAGCGTACCCACGCCGTTGTCGAACTGCCGCGACAGCCGTCCCGCGAGGCCCGCGGAGTCGGGCAGGTCGCTCGTCCCGGAGCGGA
>JAYVLW010000718.1:0-4180 GCA_043759315.1 Myxococcales bacterium | reverse complement strand
GATCGCTGATGAGAATCCCGTGAAGCCGCTGCTGCGCGCGATCGAGCATCTCGACGCGCAAGCGACGGCCTACCGATATCCCTCGCCGCGCGGACGCGTCAGGCCTGCACCTACGGCAGCCGAGATCGATCAGGACATCGTCAAGATCGAGGCCGCGCTCGTCGAGATCGCGGCACGTTTCGCGATCGATCTCTCGAAGCTTGATGGCCCTGCAGGCAAGCCAGATCCGATCCGCTGAGGCGCCGAGCGTAGGAATATTGCGTCAGACCACGTCGCGTGGTCGCCCACGACAACTAAGATGCGTGCGTGCCACTGCGCGGTCGCGGAACCAGCTACTCGATCGGCCGTCATGCCGTCGAGTGGACGCTGCACCATGCTTATCGGGGTCACTGGCCCGCGCGGCTGGTCCGCGCTCTCGGCCTGCAGCGCCGCGTGCAGGTGCGCCACCATCGCATCCGCATCGCACGCTGGCCGTCCGCCGTGCGCCCGCTACGCATCGCTTTCGTCTCCGATCTGCATGCCGGTCCAACGACCCATCCATCGTTGCTCGACGAGGCCTTCGCGAAGCTCGCCGACGCCGACGCCGATCTGGTCTTGCTCGGTGGCGACTACGTCTTCCTGTTCGCCGAGTACATCGAAGCAATCGCAGATCGGTTGCGCCGGATCCGCGCGCCGCTCGGGATTCATGCCGTCATGGGTAACCACGACCTGTGGGCCGACGACGCAGTGATCGCGGCGGCGCTCGAGTCCGCCGGTGCGCGCGTGCTGGTCAACGAGCAGGTCATCCTGCCGGCACCGTTCGCTCACATCGCGCTCCTTGGCCTCGACGATCCATGGACAGGTTCGCCGCCGCGGCTACCGCTGCTGCCGCCGGGGGATGACCGCGTGCGAGTCGTCCTCGCGCACGCACCCGAGGTGATGCTGCACCTGGGAGACGAGCCGTTCGATCTCGCGATGTGCGGTCACACCCACGGCGGTCACATCGCCTTGCCCGGCGAAGTGCCGCTCCTCGTGCCGGGCCCGCTGTCACGCCGTTACGCGCACGGGCGGCATGACGTCGGAGGGGGCCGCACCCTGATCGTCAGTCGCGGCATTGGCGGCACCGAGGTGGCGCTGCGCACGTTCGCTGACCCAGACATCTTGATCGTCGAGCTGGCCTCGCCATGATCTCGAACCCCCGGGACCGCTGACCACTACCGGAGCTAAACGTTGATACGATTCGCCATGCGGACGGTGAGTATGACAACGACTCGCTCGCTCCAGCGTGCGGCGCTTGCCGCCCTTCTCTTCGGCGTGTCGTGCGAGAACGGTCCTGACCGCTCGGTCGAGGCCGAGTTCGCGAAGTATCCGTATCTGGGGTTGCCCACGTGGGAGGCAGTTCCGCCACCAACCCGGGATCCGGTCATGCCGCCGGAGGCATGGGTCGCAGACCAGCGGCCGACCGTGCTGCTGTTCACCTCATCGTGGTGTCCGCCCTGCCAGGCCAGCCTGCTGCTGGATATCGCGGTCGCCCGCGAGTATGGCGATCGCTTCCGCATCGGGGTCGCACTCGAGGAGAGCGATGCGGACTTCGCGGGCTCGGCGATGGCGCGGCTATTTGCAGGCTTCCCGGTGTGGACCGCCGACAGCGTGCGACCGCTGGCGGCTCGCTGTGGTGTACGGACCATTCCATTCGCGTGTCTCGTGGATCGCGGACGCATCGTGTTCCGCGGACCACCGATCAACCTCCGCCGCGCTCTGGACGCGTTCGAACGTGGTCCCCAAACACCCGACGCCCAGCTTGCGGAGCAGCGCGCCAAGGTGCGCTTCGCGTTCGGCGTGGGGCCCGATGACGCCGAGGGAATCGTCGAGCAAACGAACGGCGATCCACACTGGCAGCATCAGATCGCATTCTCGCTTGCCGCGAACCCCGAGGCTTCGGGTACCGATCTCGTGCTCGCGGTTGCGCTCGCACGCGCCGCGGTGGTCGCCGGCGGCGGACTCGACTACTGGAACCTCGATACGTACTCGCACGCTCTCGCGAAGGCTGGACGCGCCGAAGATGCGGCGACCGTGGCCTGGCGCGTGCTCGAACTGTGCAGGAAGTCCCAGAGCAAGTGCATGGTCGAACGCATGCGCGCCAGCGCTATCATCTACTACTGGCGCGAGTTCAGTGGTCGTTCTAGATAGGTCCGGCGTCCCGAAGACCCGCAAGCCGGTGCGCATCGACGGGGTACCGGCCGATGCGGCTACCGGGTCCGCGGCTCCAGGCTCGGCGGCGCAGGCGGGCTATCGACGACGAGGTCCAGCGCTCGCCGAAGGGAGACTTCTCGATCGTCAGGACCGAGATCGACTGTGTTGATGACCTCTGCTCGGGCCAAGTGTGGCTCGTGCACGGCACGGTCACGCGGTGCGTTTCAAACGAAGGTCGAGCTCCGATTTCACTGGTGAGTGCGGACCTACGTTCCCGATAGAGGCGGTTCATGTTCGCGCGCGAGCAGTTCGCCGTGCCTCCACCGACGGCCGATCTCGCTCCACCGCAATGTTCACGAAGTGGTAGGTGACGTCCCGAACCGTCTCTGACGCTGGCATCACCTCGGGCTTCGAGCTGACGAGAACGATGTAGCGATGGCGTCGCAGCTCGAAACCGGCGAGTTCCATTGACGCGTACCGTTCGGCCTGCGTCCGGCCTTCGGTCGCCTTCGCCCCAGCGTCGCTTTCGCGCACGACCTTCCACTCGGTGAGCACCATGGCTTCGACGCTTTCAACCTCTTCGTTCACGCGGACTGGCTCACCGAGAATGAGATCCGTGCGCCCAGTTCCGGCGTCTGCTTTGAATGCAAAAACGCCGTGCGACAACAGATGCACGGCACCGAGTTGTTCGCAGTGCGGCTCGTTGCTCAACGCTTCCTTCCAGCGCTCACGCGCGAGTTCATCGACCATCAACGTCCGATTCAGGTGGAGGAACGCGCGGTCCACCAATCGGCGGCGTGGCTCTTCACTTGTGCGAAGGTGTTGGTCTAGCGGAACCCGAAGTGCGCTGAGGCCGACCAAACAATTCGCCACGATGTAGCCACCTGACGTGACCTTGACGATGTTGTCCAGCCGGTTCTTGATCCGGTCGATCTCGGCTCGCAGCGCTTCGGGAAGATCAAGCTGATCGATCGCGTCACGAATCGCCAGACCCTCGTGTCCTACGGCAACGTTCGCTCGTTCTGCGTGCGCCCCGACGTGCGCAATATGCGTCAGCACGAGATTCGCCGTTTGGATCCAAGCTTCGAGCCGCTTGGAGAGCACCCGCCATTCGTGTTCCCACATCCACGCATCGTACGATCCCTGGGCTCAGTAGTTGGGAGTCAATCGGGAACCACGCGAACCATAGCGCCCCGTTGCTGTGCGACCCATCCCGAGAGTTCCACGACGCTCCAACCTAAGCGTCGAGTTGCGTCGAGGTATTCGAAAGCCGCGCCGTCTTCACCGCGTCTGATCAATTCCTCCGCGAGCTTCGCGTCTGGTTTGTGGCGTAGTCGCCCGGGGTGGACTACTGCAGCCTGCAATCGCGCTTTCGCTTCGACGACGTCGCCAGCCTCCAGCGCGACCCGGCCGAGAACGATGTTGGCGTGGTGGTGTCGTTCGACCTCGAATCCAAGTGCGTCGTCTGCATCGGCAGACTCGAGGAGCGACTGCGCCGTCTGTTGTGCGCGTTCGTGGTCGCCAGCGATGAAGTACGCGTTTGCGAGATCGATCCGGAGACGCAACCGCTGCGACGCATCTGTGGTGAGCCCGATCGCGATCACGAGCTCGCGCGTCGCGTCGCGCGCCCGCTCGACAAAGGCCCCTTCGTTGTAGTCTGAGCCGAGCATCAAAAGCCACGCGAGTCGTTCGTGCCACTGAAACACGTCGCGCTCGAGAGCGACGCATCGCCGAGTAAGATCGATCGCGAGGTCGGTATCCCGGACCACGAAGAAGTTGCTGGCATTGACGAGAACGGACCATTGTTGGGGATAACGATCGACCGCGGCGAGCCACGCGAGTCGCGCGCGTTCGTAGCAGCCCTCGGGAGAGCGTCGTTCGAACATCAGTGGGTGTAGTGGGGATAGATCGTACGCGCTGCATCAACCCCGTCTTCCCGAACTGCGGTGCTGATGGCAGCCTGAGTGCGTGACCCTCGCGCCGCGCTCAGCTCGAAGCCGTCTGCTCC
>JAYVLW010000717.1:0-3848 GCA_043759315.1 Myxococcales bacterium | reverse complement strand
CAACACGAGGCCGGCAAGCTGACGGCGCGCGAGCGGATCTCCGCGCTGCTCGATGAAGGGAGCTTTGTCGAGCTCGACAAGTTCGTCACGCATCGCTGCGCCGACTTCGGGATGCAGGAGCAGAAGATCCTCGGCGACGGCGTCGTCACCGGCCACGGCATGGTCGATGGCCGCCCGGTCTGCGTGTTCGCGCAGGACTTCACCGTGTTCGGAGGGTCGCTGTCGGGCGCGTACGCCCAGAAGATCTGCAAGGTGATGGACCTGGCGACCAAGATCGGCTGCCCGGTCGTCGGCCTCAACGATTCGGGCGGCGCGCGCATCCAGGAGGGCGTCGAGTCGCTCGCCGGTTACGCCGACATCTTTCTCCGCAACGTCCTCAGCTCCGGCGTGGTCCCGCAGCTGTCCGCGATCATGGGTCCCTGCGCGGGCGGCGCCGTGTACTCGCCGGCGATCACCGACTTCATCCTGATGGTCGATCGCACGTCGTACATGTTCATCACCGGCCCGGAGGTCATCAAGACGGTGACCCACGAGGAGGTCACCAAGGAGCAGCTCGGTGGGGCGATGACGCACGCAAGCAAGTCCGGGGTGTCGCACTTCACCGAGGCCGACGAGCTGTCGTGCATCGCGCGGCTGCGCGAGCTGCTCTCGTTCATGCCGAGCAACAACGCCGAGGATCCGCCGGTGCGCGCGTCTCAGGACCCGCCCGATCGCGCCGACGCCGCGCTCGACAGCGTGGTCCCGCTCGAGTCGAACAAGTCGTATGACATCAAGAAGATCATCAACGCCGTCGTCGACGACGCGAAGTTCGTCGAGGTCCAGAAGGACTACGCGAAGAACATCGTCGTCGGCTTCGCGCGCTTCGAGGGTCGCCCGGCCGGCATCGTCGCGAACCAGCCGATGCACCTCGCCGGCTGCCTCGATATCGACGCCTCGATCAAGGCCGCCCGGTTCGTGCGGTTCTGCGATGCGTTCAACATCCCGATCGTGACGTTCGTCGACGTCCCAGGCTTCCTCCCCGGCACCACACAGGAGTACGGCGGCATCATCAAGCACGGCGCGAAGCTGCTCTACGCGTTCGCCGAGGCGACCGTCCCGAAGATCACGGTGATCACGCGCAAGGCGTACGGCGGCGCCTACGACGTCATGGCGAGCAAGCACATCCGCGCCGACGTCAACGTCAGCTACCCCGCCGCGGAGATCGCCGTGATGGGCCCGGAGGGCGCGGTCAACATCATCTTCCGGGGCGAGCTCGACAAGATCACCGACCCCGTGGCCAAGGCCGAAGCGCGGGTCCGGTTCACCGACGAGTACCGCGAGCGGTTCGCGAACCCCTACAAGGCCGCCTCGCTCGGGTACATCGACGAGATCATCCGCCCGCGCGATACCCGGTGGACGATCATCCGGTCCCTCCGCACGCTCAAGAACAAGCGCCAGGCAAACCTGCCGCGCAAGCACGGCAACATTCCACTGTAGTAAGCTAGACGGCATGTTCAGGGGGAGGTCCGTGCTGGGCGCAGCCGCGTTGCTGCTTGCCCTCGCCTCTTCACCCGCACGCGCGGAGGACGGTCCGAGCGCGAACCAGCGCGCGTCGATCTTCGCGAAGGGCTCGGTCGTGCGCGTCCTGGGGTTCTGGGAGGTCACGTTCAAGGTCGGCACCGACGAGCTCAAGGAGTACGTGGGCGGCATGGGCTCCGGCTTCTTCGTCAGCGCCGATGGCTTCGTCGTCACGAACGCCCACGTCGTCGAGGACATCAAGAAGGGCGAGGAGAACGCGAAGGCCGAGGCGTTCAAGTCGCTCGCCGCGAAGATCCAGAAGCAGTACGCGAAAGAGCTCGCGGCGATGAGCGATGAGCAGAAGGTCGAGCTCGTCCGCACGCTGCAGAACGGAGCCACCGCCGTCCCGAACGCCGCGATCGTGCTCCCCGACGGCACCAAGCTCCCGTACACGGTGAAGGCGTACGGCAAGCCCGGCGAGGGCTCCGACGTCGCGATCATCAAGGTCGACGCGAAGGACGCGCCGAACCTGGTCGTCGCAGACTCCGACAAGGTGCTGATCCAGGACAAGGTCCTCGCGATCGGCTACCCCGGCGCCGCCGACATGCAGGGCCTGCTCGACGACAAGTCGCAGCTCGAAGCCACGATCAACGAGGGCGCCGTCTCCGCGATCAAGCGCACCAGCGCGGGCGAGCCGATCATCCAGATCAGCGCCTCGATCACCCACGGCAACTCCGGCGGCCCGACGATCAACGACCACGGCGAGGTCATCGGCCTGTCCACGTTCGGAAGCCGCGGCGAGGTGCAAGGCTTCAACTTCATCGTCGCCTCGGCGACCGTGAAGAAGTTCCTGGCGGAGGCGAAGGTCAACACCGAGCCATCGCTGACCACGAAGGCGTGGCACAAGGGCCTCGACCAGCTGTGGGCCGGCGATCTCGACGAAGCGATCGTCGATCTCGAGGAGGTGCTCACGCTGTTTCCCACGCACTCCGAGGCGCCGCGCATGTTGAAGCAGGCGCGCGCGCTCAAGAAGGAGGGCAAGGGGAACAAGCCGAAGCAGAAGGCCGAGGACTCCGGCACGAGCGCGGGCGGCGGGGGCGGCGGCAGTGGTGCGGGCGTCGCGGTCGCGGTGATCCTCGTCCTTGCCGGCCTCGGCGGCGGCGCGATCGTCTACTTCAAGCGCAAGAAGGCCGCCGGGCCCCAGCCGCTTCACCCCGGCATGCAGCGCCCGCCCGGAGCTCCGGGCCAGCCGCCCCATGGCATGCAGCCGCCGCAGCAGCAGCACGGGATGCATCCCCAACCGCAACACGGCATGCCGCAGCAGCACGGCATGCCGCAGCAGCACGGCGCTCCGCAGATGCCCGCGCCGATGATGGTGCCTGGTCGGGGCGCCACGCCGGTCGCCAGGACCATCGCCGTCAACAGCCCGCAGGCCAGTGGCAGCCAGCCGATCGCCGCGACGGCGTTCGGCTCGATGACGGTCGGCGTTCTGACCTGCACGCGCGGCCGCCTCCAGGGCCAGCGGTTCAGCCTGACCACGCAGGGCCTGTTGATCGGGCGGCAACCGGGCCTCGCGCAGATCATCCTCGATGACCCGCGGTCCTCGGGAAAGCACGTGTGGATCGGCTACGAGGCCGGCCAGCTCGTGGCCATCGATCAGGGCACGACGAACGGAACGTTCGTCAACGACGTGCGCTACGGGCGGATCAGCAAGGCCGTGCTCAAGGACGGCGACACGGTGATCGTCTCCGAGCCTGACTGCCTCAGCCTGACCTTGAAGCTGAACTAGCGGTAGGCTGTGCGCGTGTCAGGGCTCCGCGTCGCGTTGCTGCTCGCGCTCGTCGCGTGCAGGCATCCCACGCCGGTCAAGCCACTGCCGCCGATGCCGCACGCGGCGTACGCGCTCTACCTGGATGGCAAGCTCGCCGGCTACCGCTCGGACTGGGAGGCGGCGGCGGAGTCACTGGAGGCGGCGGCCAAGGCAGCGCCCGATCAGCCGATGATCGTCGTCGAGCTGGCGCGCGTGCAGGCGAAGGCGAAGCGCGAGGCGGCCGCGGCCGACACGCTCGCGCTCGCGCGCAAGAGGTGGCCGGACCATCCGCAGATCTGGTTGATGTCAGGCGATCTGTTCGGGAGCGGCAAGCGCAAGGAGGCGATCGCGTCGTATCGCCGAGCGATCGAGCTCGCTCCCGAGGACGAGCGCGGATATCTCGGGCTCGCGAAGCTCGAGGATCCCGACGAGAGCGAGGCGGTGTTGCGTCAGCTCGTCGAGAAGATTCCGGACTCCGTCGAGGGGCACTACCGGCTCGCGCAGCGGTTCGTGAAGCGCAACGACCTCGCGACGGCGATCA
>JAYVLW010000716.1:0-3720 GCA_043759315.1 Myxococcales bacterium | reverse complement strand
CTAGGGCTACGGAGCCAGGTCCGCGAAGCTGACCTGCAGCTCGCGCGAGATCAGCACGGCGGTGTGCGGCGGCACGTCCTCGAAGCCGTCCTTCGGATCCCCATCGCCGCCGGAGACGAGGAGAACCCCGCGGAACGAGTCATCGCGCTCGCCGCGCTCGCCTGCAACGGTGAGCCGACGCAGGCGCAGCGGCTCGTCGAGGTGGGCGAGCACCATCGAGCGGCCGTTCGTCAGCGCGACGTTGCCGAGCCGGACGTCCGTCTTGCCGGCGGTCGCGAGCTCGGCGTGGACGAGCCTGAGGGTGGCCGACAGCGCGCGACGTTGCGCGGCAGGGGGCAAGTTGGGATCATCGATGTTGCCCTCGTCGTGCAGCATCGCGAGGAACACGTGGAAGATCAGCTCCGACGGTGTGCGGCCCTTGAGGTTGCGTCGGAGGTACTCCGGGATGTGCTCGAGGAGCCGCAGCGCGCTGCCCTCGAGAGCCGGCGTGCTCGTCTGCCCGAACATCCAGCGACGGAACCGGAACGGAGGCGTGTTGTCGGTGCCGGCGTAGCCATCCGCGCGGACGGCCTGGGCGATCGCGCAGTCCGTCTTGATCTCGTCGAGTGGGGAGGCGAGATCCACGGGCACCTCGCTCCCCTTCGGGGTGCGGACGAGCAGCACGTCGCCGCCCTGGATGTAGCCCATGCCCCAGCGCGCCACCGGCGGTGGCGCGACCAGCACCGGACGCACGGGGGCCAGCGCGGCGGAGAGCCGCTGGGGTTGATTGCACATGCATGCGAAGAGCTTCATAGGAGACTCCGCAGCGGGATCCGGACACGAGACGCCCGAGACACGCTGCCGACGGTCATCGATCGTCAAGGAACACGCCCACTCACACCCGCCACGAACAGTACGAGTATACGGCCCCGATCTGATCGCGCCAATCTCCGTCTGTGAATGCCGCTAGGATCAAGCGCTTGCAGCGAGCGCCGCGGTCAACTTGGCGTAGACGCTTGCACGGTCCACCTCGTTGAACACCTCGTGCTTCATCCCGACGAGGTCGTGATACGTCGCACCCTTGACCTTGTCCGCGATCTGCCGCGACCGGGTGGGATCGGCGATCGGGTCATCCGCGCCGACGAGCCAGGTGGTCGGCACCTTGATTCGATCGGCGTGGTCGTGGACGTACTGCTGGGCGGCAGCGGACTCGAGGAACCAGCCGATCGTCGCGGTGGGGAAGTTCACCTTGTCGGCGGCGTGCTCGGCCTGCTTTGCCTTGTCGCTGGTCAACTGCTCCGACTTGATGTTGTTCGGCTGATTGAGGTTCGGAGCGATCCTGCCGACGATCCTGGCCATCGTCTTCTTCCAGCCGGGCACGTGCATGCGCAGCCCGAGGTAGGGGGATGAGACGATCGCCGCCTTCGGCGCTGGAGCGGCGTCGCCGGCGAGCGCCCGCAGCGTGATCAGGCTCCCGTGCGAGTGCCCGAGGAGGATCAGCGCCGCGCCAGCAGGAGCGAGCGATGTCGCGCCGGCGATGATCGCGGCGAGGTCGCGCAGGTAGGTGTCGAAGTGATCGATCGCGCCGCGCGCACCGGGCGACCTGCCGTGGCCGCGCACGTCGTACGTGAGCGCCGCCCAGCCGGCCTTCACGATCACGTGCGCGACCTCGCGATAGCGACCACAGTGCTCGGCGTAGCCGTGGGTGATCACCACGACCCCCTTCGCGGTCGCAGCTGGCGAGAAGGTCTCCGCGTAGAGACCTCCGATCGTGGTCGTGGTGGTGGGCGTCATCGGACCGGGCAGCTCGCTCATCGCGAACGGTTGTACCCCGGACTCGGGATCTCCCACCGGGTTGACGGTTGTCGAAGGGGCGGGGTAGGGTCCGCAGCGTGCGAGGTAACATGTGTGGATCGCTGGCGATTTTGATCGCGACGGTGATGCTCGCAGGGTGCCCGACCCCCGAGCACGATGTGGCCAAGAGCCAGAAGCGCCTCGACCTCGCGATCGACTTCCTCGCGAAGCGGCAACTCGAGGCCGCCGAGACCGAGTGCAATCGCGCGCTCGCGCTCAATCCAGCGAACGAGGCCGCCTACAACACCCGCGGGCTGGTCTCGATGCTGCGAGCGATCGAGAAGCAGCGCTCGCTCGAGATCGAGGACTGCCTCACCGGCCTCGACGCCGAGGCCACGCACAAGGATCTCGAGAAGTTCCTGAAGACGGCTGACGCGGACTTCGCGAAGGCGATCAAGCTCCATCCGGATTACGGCGAGGCGTGGGCAAACCGGGGGGTGATCGCGACGCTCCTTGAGGACTACCCCGCCGCGGTGATCGACCTCACCAGGGCCCTCGAGAACCCCAACCGGCTGGTCGACGCGGGGCTCGCGCGCGCGCACCTGGGCTGGGCTTACTTCCACCAGCAGAAGTACGTCGAGGCAGCGACCGAGCTGCGGAACGTCCGCCAGTTCTCGCCGAAAATGTGCGTTGCCACTTATCGGCTGGGACGGGTTTACTTCGCCCGTGAAGAATGGGACAAAGCTGCGGAACTTTTGGAGACGGCGTCAAACGACCCGTCCTGCGGATCGCAAGAAGCCTCCCTCTACCTGATGAAGACGCGGATGCAACAAGGGCTCGTCGACGATGCGCGTCACGCACGTGATGCATGTCTCAAGATGTCTCCGCAGAGCTGTGTCGCGCAGCAGTGCAACGCCGACGGCGGCGCCCTCGGGAAAGGCAACCCGTGATGGTGGAGCGCCGCTCGGATCGCAGCACGCAGACGGCGTCGCGCACGGTGGTCGATGCGAAGATGAGCCTGTCGCTGTGGCTCCGCGCCGGTCGCGCCAACAAGGGGCTCAGCCTCGAGGACGTCGCGAAGATCACGAAGATCCAGTACCGCATCCTCGAGCGCCTCGAGGCCGGCAAGCTCGAAGGTCTCCCGGCGGAGGTGTTCGTACGCGGCTTCGTGCGGAGCTTCGCGCGGTGCGTCGGTCTCGATGAGGCAGAGGCGCTGCAGCGTTACTCCACGGCGGCCGGGCAGCCGACGGCCCCGTCCGCGTCCGCGCGGGCGCTGGTCGAGTCGATGACCGAGCTCGCACCGTCCACGGCGACCCGTGCACCGAAACACCTGCGTCGCGATCCGGAGACGGACATCGCGGGTGATGCCACGTTTGCCGGTGGCAGCCTCCCGGAGCTGCCGAGGGCCGACACGGTCGTCGAGATGCTGCTGCCGGAGACCGGAACGCTCGTGCCCGAACCGACGATCGCCGCGGGTTCGGCGACACCGGCGGTCGAGGAGCCGGTCGTCGAGGCCGAGATCGCGCCGCCGCTGATCGAAGTCATCGAGGTCGCTCCTTCGCTGATCGAGACCAAGCCGGTCGACGACGCTGCGCCGATCGTCGAGGCGAAGTCGTCGAAGAAGAAGCGGGGCGGCAAGAAGACCAAGCGCAAGCAGATCGCGACCGGCACGCCGTCCGATCCCACGCCGGTCATCGAGGCGTCCGCGCCCGCGCCCGAGACCGAAGAGATCCTGGTCGGTGCCGAGACCACCACGTGCGTGGCGGACATCATCGAAGCGCCCGCGCTCGACGCGACGAGCGCGGTGACGATTGACCCGACGTCGGCCGAGAGCACCGAGCCGCCGACGGAGACGTGGGCGCCGAAGATGCCGATCGTCGTCCCGCCGAGCGTGCCGTGGCGCCGCCCGTATGCGTCGACCACGTCGACCGCGCCGGTCGTCCCCAC
>JAYVLW010000715.1:0-3407 GCA_043759315.1 Myxococcales bacterium | reverse complement strand
CGCGAGGCGCGAGGCGCGAGGCGCGAGGCGCGAGGCGCGAGGCGCGAGGCGCGAGGCGCGAGGCGCGAGGCGCGAGGCGCGAGGCGCGAGGCGCCGTCTCCGCTGAATCCCCGCCGCCCAACATCTGCGATGAGACGTAGCGGAGTCGCGCACGACATTGCAAGTGCCAATGCGCGCGATTTTCAGGCACGCTGCGAATCCAGGCCGCGCTCAGAACGTCAGCTTCTGCTTGAGCCAGTCCTCGGCGCGCTTTGCGACGAGCTGCTCCGCCAGATCCTTGCCGAGCGAGACCAGCGCCTCGATCTCCTTCTTCGCATCCTCCGCGCTCTGCGGGATCGGGATCGCGAACGGCAGCACCACCGGCGTGGTGCCGAAGATGCCGCCCGCCGCGGTCAGCTTGCCGTTCGCGTAGCCGAGCTTGACCGTGATGCCCGCGGGTAGCTCGATCGTGGCCTCGAGCGCGCGCAGCGAGAAGATCCACGACAGCGGCGTCTTGAACGTCGTGGGCCCCGCCTCGGCGTGAACGATCTTGATCGAGATCCGCCCGAGCGCCGGGATGAACGCGCTCGGCGCGAACGTCAGGACCGCGTCGCGGATCTCGACGTGCCGAACGTGCAGCGGCGCGCGCTTGGGCTTCTTGAGCTGGAACACCGCGGCCGCCGTGACCTCGAGCCGCACACCCTTCACGATCAGGTCGCGGCACTCGCGGTCGACCAGCGCGATGCCGAGCGGCGGCAGCTCGCAGCGGATCGTGTCGACGTCGATCGACAGACGTCCGAGGTCGTCCTTGCGGACCTTCAGTCCATCGAGCACGAGGTGCCCGCGAATCATCGCCAGGCTGCTGCTCTCCAGCGTGACCTCGGCCACCAGCGAATCCGCGATGCGCGTCGCCACCCGGTCCCCCGCCCGACCGCCGTAAATCACGCCGACGATCACCATGGCGCCCAGCCAGAGGATGAGCGTCCCGATGAGGGCCTTGAGGAACCTACGCACGTCCGACAACCAAGCTAGGAGCCAAGAGGACCCGTGCCGGTTGATATCGACCTTGCGGCCGCCGGGCCGACGATCTTCACCTCGCGAAGCGCCAGCATCAGCTTGTACAACGCGCGCATATCCTCGATTCGGCCGTTCACAGCGGCCGGAGACATATCGATCGGGTTACGCGTCCTCATCATCCGGTCCCAGTTGAAGCGCTGCGATGTCGGCCAGATCTTGCGGTCGATTGGCGAGCCTCTTCATCGTAACAAGCCCCTCCGCGGAGACCACATGGATCGTTCGTTCACGGTACCCCGCGATGAGTCGAGTCGCCCACACCGTTTCGAAGACGGGCGTCACGTGCAGGAAATCGATCGGAAGTAGCTGATTGGTCTCGGGATCGAGCTTCCGCGATCGGGTCGAGCGCCATGCCTATACGTCGAGGTCGCCGATCTCCGCCGCGTTCTCGGTGATCATCTTGAACCGGGCCGCGACGTCCTTGCCCATCAGCTCGCTGATGGTGCGGTCGGTCTCGATGAAGTCCTCGACGCGGATGCGCAGCGTCGACCGCGACTTCGGATCGAGGGTGGTCTGCTTGAGGACCTCGGGGTTCATCTCGCCGAGTCCCTTGAACCGCGTGATCACGGGCTTGCTGTTGACCTTGCCGTGCAGCTTGAGGAGCCGTTCGCGGTCCTCCTCGTCGAGCGCCCAGTAGGTCTGCTTCCCGATATCGATGCGGAACAGCGGCGGCTGCCCGATGTAGACATGGCCGGCGTCGATCAGCTGCCGCATGTGGCGGAAGAAGAACGTCATCAGCAAAGTCGCGATGTGGTGGCCGTCGGAGTCGGCATCCATCAGCAGGAAGATCTTGTTGTAGCGGAGCTTCGAGATATCGAGCGACTCGCCCATCCCGCAGCCGAGCGCCGAGACGATGTCCTGCAGCTCCTTGTTCGCGAGCAGCTTCTGGCTGTTCGCCTGCTCGGTGTTGAGCACCTTGCCCTTGAGCGGAAGGATCGCCTGGGTCTTGCGATCGCGGCCCTGCTTCGCCGAGCCACCGGCCGACTCGCCCTCGACGATGAACAGCTCGCTCTCGTTCGGATCCGTCGACGAACAGTCGGCGAGCTTGCCCGGGAGGTTGAGGCGGTGGCTGATCGCCGTCTTGCGCGAGACCTGCTGCGCCGCGCGCGACGCCTCGCGAGCACGCGCCGAGATGATCGACCGCGCGACCACGGCCTGCGCCCAGTTCGGGTTCGCGTTGAGGTAGTTCTCGAGCGCCGGGCGCACGATGGCCTCGACCTGCCCCGCGATCTCGGGGTTGTTGAGCCGGTTCTTGGTCTGGCTCTGGAACTGCGGATCGTGGACGTACGTGGACAGCACCGCGACCACACCCTCGCGAATGTCCTCGGCGGTGATCGAGACGCCCTTCGGCTCGATGTTGTGCGTCGACATGTAGTTGCGCACGGCCTTGACGATGGCCGCGCGCAGTCCCGCGTCGTGCGTTCCGCCATCGGGCGTCGGCACCGAGTTGACGTACGTCTTGATGAGATCGTCCACCGACTCGGTCCACTGGAGGGCGAGCTCGAGGCCGATCTGCGCCTCCTTGTCCTCCTTGTCCATGTAGAAGATGCCGCCCCCCGGCGGAACCGACAGCTTGCCGCGGTCGCTGACGAGCTTCGGCAGAAACTCCCGGATGCCTTCGTTGTGGACGTACGTGTGCACCGCCACCGGTGACTGCGTCTCGTCACGGAACGTGATCTCGAGACCTGCGTGGAGGTACGCCTTGCCTTCGAGCCGCTCGGCGATCACCTTCGTGTCGAAGCTCTGCTTGCCGAAGATCTCGTCGTCGGGCTGGAACGTCACCGTGGTGCCGGTGCCACGCGCCGGCCCGCTCTTCTTGAGCTTGCCGGTGACCTCGCCGCGCGCGAACGACATCTCGTAGCGCTCGCCATCCCGCTTGACCCAGACCTTGAGCTCGCTCGATAGCGCGTTCGTCACGCTCGCACCAACACCGTGCAGACCGCCGGACACCTGGTAGCTCGCGCCGCGCTCGAACTTGCCGCCCGCATGCAGCTTCGTGAACACCACCTCGAGTGCGGGCTTCTTGAGCTTTGCAACCTGATCGATGGGGATGCCGCGCCCGTTGTCCTCCACGGTCGCGCTTTTGCCGCCCTTGTGCAGCGTGACTTCGACCTTCGACGCGTGCTTGTTGATCACCTCGTCGATCGAGTTGTCGACGATCTCCCAGAGCAGGTGGTGGTAGCCGTTCTTGTCGATGCCACCGATGTACATGCCCGGGCGTTTGCGGACCGCCTCGAGCTCCTCGAGCGCTTGAATGCTATCGCCGGTATACGCCTTTGCCTGCGCCATCTCAGTTCACTTCCTTCCCACCCTCGGCGTTCGCGAGCGGCTGGATGGTGACGGGCTTCTCGATG
>JAYVLW010000714.1:0-2901 GCA_043759315.1 Myxococcales bacterium | reverse complement strand
GCGCTGGCCGCTGGTCGTCGGCGCGCTCGGCGCGCTCGGCGGGGCGATCGCGATCGTGCTCGCGATGCGTGGCGGTGGTCGCGACGACCACCCGACGCCCCCCGCACCGGTGACGACGCCCGTGCGCGCTCCGGTGCCGGCCCCCGTGGTCCCGCCGCCGACGCCACTGCCTGCGCCGGGGCCGCTCGCGATCGCCGGTGAAGCGCGCGTGGCCGCGGTGTGCCCGAGCGGCAAGACCTGCATCGCGACCTGCGTGGCGGGTGATTGCAAGCTGCGTTGCGAGGCAGGGTCGATCTGCACGGCCGACTGCAACGGCGGGCGCTGCACGAACGCGTGCGCGCCGGGCGCGACCTGCACGTTCGGGTGCATCGGCGGCCACTGCACGACCGACTGCCCCGTTGGTGCGAAGTGCAGCGTGTCGTGCGCCGGTGGCACGTGCGTCGCGAAGCCGGGCACCTCGACGGTGGTGAAGGCGGCGAAGCCGCAGAAGAAGGTGGAGACGGCCGCCGTGGTGACCCCGCCCGTGGCGACGGTCCCCGGCGAGTCCGGCACGTTCAGCATCGACTCGTCCCCGTACGCGACGATCTACGTCGATGGCACGAAGCTCGGCGAGACGCCTCTGTTCGGCGCGCCGGTCTCCGCCGGCAAACACCAGGTGCGCGCGGTGCTCGAGAACGGGACCGCGAGGTCGTTCTCCGTCGAGATCGTGCCCGGTAAGCTCACGAACAAGGGCAAGCTGACGTGGTGATGCGCGCCCTCGCGATCGTGTGCGCGCTCGCCGGCGCGGCGCGCGCCGACAACCCGAAGCTCGAGCAGGCGCGCCAGGCGATCGACGCCGTGCGCTACGACGAGGCGCAGCGCCTGCTTGTGGCCGCGCTGGAAGCCGGTGCGAATCCGCCCGCGGCCTTGCAGGAGATCTACAAGCTCTCGGCGAGCACGGCCGTGGTGCTGGGACAGGCAGACGCCGGCGAGCAGTACTACCGGCGCTGGCTCGCCCTCGATCCCACGGCCTCGCTTGGCAACGACATCTCGCCGAAGCTGCGCGGACCGTTCGACGCCGCGAAGGCGTACATCGGCGCCCACGGCCGGTTCGAGGTCACCGCGTCGCGGTTCGGGCCGCGCGAGCTCGATGTCGAGATCGTCTCGGATCCGCTCGCGATGGCCCGCGGCGTGCGACTCGAGCGGAGCGAGGTGACCAGGACGTTCGATGCCACGAAGCACGCAAGGCTCCCGGTCGACGTGGCCTCCGCGCGCGCGTACGTTCTCGACGAGTACGGCAACGTGCTGCGCGAGCTCGACGTGCCCGCGGCGTCGCCCGAGCCGCTGCACGCTCCGTATCCGGTGGTGAAGCCAGAGCCAACGACGATGCTCGTCGTCCATCGCGGTACGCACCGCACCGCGATGCTCGCCTGGGGGATCCCGTGCGTCAGCCTGATCGCCATCGGCGGCTTGTTCACGTTCGTCGGCATCTACACGCACTACCGGATCGACGACATCCTCGCCGACAGCAAGGACTACTACTACGCGGATCTCCAGTCGAAGCGGACCGGCCGCAACGCGACGATCGCGCTCGGTTCGACGTTCGGTGGGCTCGGGCTGCTGCTGCTCATCCCGACGGCGATCTACTGGTCGAAGAACCGGTCGTACACCGAGCGCGTGATCGTGCCGACTGCGAGCAAGGACAGCGCGGGCGTCGCGGTCACCGGTCGGTTCTGATCAGTACAACCGGTGGAGGTGCGTGCCGCGGTAGTAGTGGCCGAGGATCTTGTCGTGCGCCTTGCCCGCGCTCGCCATGCCGATCGCGCCCATCTGGCACATCCCGACGCCGTGACCGAAGCCGGCGCCCCGGAACACGAACGAGTCGCCCTCGCGCGCCACTTCGAACAGCGTGGACTTGAGGCCGCCGAGCAGCCGGCGAATGTGCAGATCGCCGGTGACCTCGACGCTCGCCTTGTCGCCCTTGATCACGAGCACGCCGATCCGGCCCGACACACCTCGCTGCTTCGCGCTGATCGCCTTGATCCGCCCGATCTCGGGGTACTCGACCGACACGCGCGCGGTCAGGTCATCCGCGCGCAGCTTCTCGGTCCAGCGGAACCGCGTCTTCGCGAGCTTGCCCTGGTTGCACCACGCGTCCTTGCCGCCGGCGAGGAACGCGTCCAGGTTGTCATCCGTGACCCTGGACATCGACGCCTTCGGATCGTCGACGCGCCCGCGTAGCGACGGATCTGCCTGGCCGCCCCAGATCGCATCGTTGTCCTCGGTGTGGCCACCGCACGACGCGCTGTAGCGCACGTCGACCATGCCGCCGCCGTCGCGCAGCATGACGATGCCGCGCGTGGCCTCGACCGCCTTCGTCGTCCGCGGATCCTCCTTGCCGGCGCCGGCGTAGACCTGGCACTGCTGCGTCGAGCACAGGAGGAATGGATCGGTCAGGTTGCGGCGGCCGATCTTCTGCAGCAGCTCCGTGCGTGCAGCGATCGCCTGCGCTTCGAGCGCCGCCTGCGGCGCATCCGGGTACATCTCGGCGGGCACCAACCCGGCGAGCAGCTTGTCCTCGGGCACCGCGTTCGCGGCGACCAGCGAGCCATCGTGGTCGAGCGTCACGTAGACCGCGCCCCAGTACCGGCGGTCCTCGCTGCCCGTGTCGAGCTGAGAGCCTCCGGTGCCCATCGGGACGTCGCTCACCGTCAGCGTCTCGCTCGCCTTCTTCGGCGTGAACCACAACACCGACGGATTGCGGATCACCGTGCCGCCGCTTCGCGCGACGATCGTCCCCGACGGACGGCGGACCAGCTCCTGGTGGATCGACGTCTGGAGTCCATAGCGCTTCGCGAGCTCCGCGGCGCGCGCGGCGCCCCGGCCGGCGGCCACCGGATCCACCGCGATCCGCGCCTCGCG
>JAYVLW010000713.1:0-2752 GCA_043759315.1 Myxococcales bacterium | reverse complement strand
CGCATCATGCTCGCCTCGCCGGAGAAGATCCGCGAGTGGAGCCATGGCGAGGTGAAGAAGCCGGAGACCATCAACTACCGCACGTTCAAGCCGGAGCGTGATGGTCTGTTCTGCGCCAAGATCTTCGGGCCGGTGAAGGACTACGAGTGCAACTGCGGCAAGTACAAGCGCATGAAGCACCGCGGCGTCGTCTGCGAGAAGTGCGGCGTGGAGGTCATCCAGGCCAAGGTGCGCCGCGAGCGCATGGGGCACATCTCGCTCGCGACCCCGGTCGCGCACATCTGGTTCTTGAAGAGCCTGCCGTCGCGCATCGGTAACCTCCTCGACATCCCGCTCAAGGATCTCGAGAAGGTCCTCTACTGCGAGGCGTACATCGTCACGAACTGCAAGCAGTCGGGCCTCTCGCCGGCGGAGCTCCTCACCGAGGAGCGCTACGGCAAGCTGCTCGACGAGCTGGGCTTCGACGCGTTCGACGCCGGCATGGGCGCCGAGGCGATCCTGCAGCTGCTCAAGGATCTCGACATCCTCGGCCTGGCCGAGACGCTGCGCGCCGAGATGCGCGAGGTGACCTCCGAGGCGAAGCGCAAGAAGATCGCGAAGCGCCTCAAGGTCGTCGAGGCGTTCCGCGAGAGCGGCAACAAGCCCGAGTGGATGATGCTGACCATCATCCCGGTGATCCCGCCGGATCTGCGTCCGCTCGTCCCGCTCGATGGCGGCCGGTTCGCGACGTCGGATCTCAACGATCTGTATCGCCGCGTCATCAACCGTAACAATCGACTCAGGCGTCTCCAGGAGCTCAACGCTCCCGAGATCATCATCCGCAACGAGAAGCGCATGCTTCAGGAGGCCGTCGACGCACTGTTCGACAACGGCCGCCGCGGCAAGACGATCACGGGTCCGAACAAGCGCCCGCTGAAGTCGCTCTCGGACATGCTCAAGGGCAAGCAGGGTCGGTTCCGTCAGAACCTCCTCGGCAAGCGCGTCGACTACTCCGGTCGTTCGGTGATCGTGATCGGTCCCGAGCTCAAGCTGCACCAGTGCGGCCTGCCGAAGAAGATGGCGCTCGAGCTGTTCACGCCGTTCATCTACAACAAGCTCGAAGAGCGCCACTTGGTCACGACGATCAAGAGTGCCAAGAAGCTCGTCGAGAAGGAGCGCCCGGAGGTCTGGGACATCCTCGAGGAAGTGATCAAGGAGCACCCGGTGCTCTTGAATCGCGCCCCGACGCTGCACCGCCTCGGCATCCAGGCGTTCGAGCCGGTCCTCACCGAGGGCAAGGCGATCCAGCTGCACCCGCTCGTCTGCGCGGCGTTCAACGCCGACTTCGACGGTGACCAGATGGCCGTCCACGTCCCGCTGTCGATCGAGGCGCAGATGGAAGCGCGCGTGCTCATGATGAGCACGAACAACATCCTGTCGCCCGCGAACGGCAAGCCGATCATCGTCCCGTCGCAGGACATCGTGCTCGGCCTGTACAACCTCACCCGCGAGCGTCCGTTCGCGAAGGGTTCGTACCGCGAGAACAAGAAGGGCCGCCCGGTCGCCGGCGTGTTCGCCTCGATCTCCGAGGTGCGCATGGCGTACGACCACCGCGAGGTCCACCTCCAGGCCGGCATCAAGCTGCGCATGGACAAGGCGGATGGCACGGGCACCGAGCTCGTGGACACCACCGTCGGCCGCGCGCTCCTCAAGGACATCTGTCCGCGCGAGGTTCCGTTTGACGCGATCAACCGCGTGATGGGTAAGAAGCAGCTCGCCGAGCTGATCGATCTCGTCTATCGCGAGGCCGGCCAGAAGGCGACCGTCCTCCTCGCGGATGCACTCCGCACCACGGGCTACACGTTTGCGACGCGCGCGGGCATCTCCGTGTGCATCGACGACATGGTCATCCCGCCGTCGAAGGAGACGCTGCTCGACGAGGCCAAGAAGGAAGTTGGCGAGATCGAGGAGCAGTACACCGAGGGCCTCATCACCGATGGTGAGCGCTACAACAAGGTGGTCGACATCTGGGCGCAGGTCGCTGAGGCCATCGCCAAGGACATGATGAAGGAGATCTCGACGGACATCTTCAAGGACCCCGAAGGTGGTCCTGACCGGAAGGCGCCGTCGTTCAACTCGATCTTCATCATGGCGGACTCGGGCGCTCGTGGCTCGCAGCAGCAGATGCGGCAGCTCGCCGGTATGCGTGGCCTGATGGCCAAGCCGTCCGGTGAGATCATCGAAACGCCGATCACCACGAACTTCCGTGAGGGTCTCTCGGTGCTGCAGTACTTCACGTCGACCCACGGCGCTCGCAAGGGCCTCGCGGATACGGCGCTGAAGACCGCGAACTCCGGTTACCTGACGCGTCGCCTCGTCGACGTCTCCCAGGACACCATCATCAGCGAGTTCGACTGCGGCACGCGTCAGGGCATGGAGATGATGCCGCTCATCGAGGGCGGCGAGATCATCGAGCGCCTCGGCGACCGCATCCTCGGCCGCGTGGTTCTGGAGGACGTCGTCGATCCGTACACCGGCGAAGTGCTGGTGGGCGCGAACGCCGAGATCACCGAGGACGACGTCAAGATCATCGACAACGCCGGCATCGACCGCGTGAAGATCCGCTCGGTGCTCGCGTGCGAGACCCGCCGTGGAATCTGCTCGCTGTGCTACGGCCGTGATCTCGCGCGCGGCATCATGGTCAACATCGGTGAGGCGGTCGGCGTCATCGCCGCCCAGTCGATCGGTGAGCCGGGTACCCAGCTCACGATGC
>JAYVLW010000712.1:0-2637 GCA_043759315.1 Myxococcales bacterium | reverse complement strand
AACCACGGCGACCTCGAGGCACTCTACGAGGAGCTCGCCGCGCGCGGCATCGGCTCGTGGCAGGTCCAGATCACCGCGCCCCTCGGGCGGGCGGCGGATCGACCGGACCTCTTGCTCCAGCCGTGGGATCTCTTGACGCTGGTGCCACGGGTCGCCGCGCTGAAGCTGCGCGCGCGCGCCGCCGGGATCGTCGTCACGCCGGGCAACAACCTCGGCTACTTCGGTCCCGAGGAGACGCAGCTGCGCTCGATCGACGCGGCCGATCGCGATCACTGGCGAGGCTGTCAGGCCGGCAAGTTCGTGATGGGGATCGAGGCGAACGGCGGCGTCAAGGGCTGCCCGTCGCTCCAGCCCGCTTACGTCGGCGGCAGCACACGCGCGCGCTCGATCGCCGAGATCTGGAACACGTCGCCGGAGCTCGCGTTCACGCGGAAGCGCACCGTCGACGATCTGTGGGGGTTCTGCCGCACGTGCGCGTTCGCGGAGCACTGCATGGGCGGCTGCAGCTTCACGGCGCACTCGATCTTCGGGCGCCCCGGCAACAACCCGTACTGTCACTACCGCGCACGCACGCTGGCGAAGCAGGGCCTCCGAGAGCGACTCGAGCCCGCCACCGCGGCGCCCGGAGAGCCGTTCGATCACGGCACGTTCACGCTGGTGACCGAGCCGCTCGACGCGCCCGATGCAGTCCTGCCGCCCGAGCGCCTGGTCCAGATCCGCCGCGTCGCGAACCGGTGAGCAGCCGAGACGAGCCGGCGATCGCCACCGCGGTCGTTAAGCTCGCGGCTCCTCTCCCTGGGACGCGGTGAAGGCCACCACGTCACTCGTCGGGACACGACCTCTCTACCATCCCACCCGTCGAGATCGACGCACTCCCTACGGCCTGGCAGCGAGACGCTGCTCGAGCAGGTGACCATCGACGTCGGTCTCGCTCTTGATGCCGTAGTAGATCTTCGGGCCGCGAGGATCGCCGGGAATCGTCAGCTTGAGGTCGAAGGGCTCGGGGCCATCGACCGGCTCGATCGTGTACGGGCTCGTGACCTCGTCGTGGGTCTCGTGCAGCGTGAACTTGATCTCGGAGCCGGTGGCGCTGAACGCGAACAGCTCGAAGATGCCCTTGAACAGGGTGCGGTCCTGGAACACGCCGCCGCCCATGCTGGGAACGAAGCGATACACGTGGAGCTTGTCGCGCTCGGTCTGTGGATACGTATCGAGCCAGTTGCGGTCGATCAGGAGGTTCTTGGCCTCGTCACCCGAGACCGCCTGGGACGGCTTGGACGAGGAGCACGCGGCGAGGGCCGCGGTCAGAGCGAGCATGGACAAGGTGCGCATGCCGCAAGCGTAGCAAGGATCAGGCGGCGAGGATCCGCAGCGCGCCCTCGGCCCCCCGCGTGATCTGGCGCTTGCGCGCCTCCGCGGTCCCCCCGACGGCGCACACCAGAAGCTCGGTGCCCGCGATCTCGACCTTCATCATCTGGACCTGCCAGGCGGCACCGCTGCCCAGGAGCGTTCCGGAGAACTCCTTGATGCGCGGTCCCACGAGCACCATCCTGGCCGCCACCTCGTCGCACGCGTACGTGTCCCCCGACGAGGCGAGCGGCAGGCCATCCCCGTCCGCGACCACCATGGCTTCGATCCGTCCGTCCTCGCAGCACTGAGCGAGCTGGTACTTGAGCGCTTGAACAGCCGTGTTGGCGCGGCGTCGCCGACGTTCCTGGATCAACATGAAAACAATCGTCCCAACCCCCCGGGGCCGGGGCAACATTTGCGCCGTAAGCTGTGCCCGTGCGTGCCGCCCTCACCCTGCTCGCGATCGCGGCGTGCCATACCCCCAAGGCATCCATGATCTGGCCCGCCCTCGACGACAAGCTTCTGGCCGACGCTGCCGCCACCTACAACTTCAGGCTCGGCGTTCCGACTCCACTCGCGATCACCCGCGACGGTGCCGTCCTGTTCCGCCGCACGCCTGCGCGCGGGTTCGCCGCGGACCTGTTCGAGCTGTCGCCTGCGGGAGCGGTGCGCACGCTGGCGACCGCCGACGAGCTGCTGGGTACGAGCGACGAGAAGCTGTCCGCGCAGGAGCGCGCCCGCCGCGAACGCACCCGCACGGCCACGCGTGGTGTGGTCGACGTCGAGATCTCCGCCGATGGGGCGACCGTGCTGGTCCCGATCGGCGGAGTGTTCGTGCTGATCGATCGGGCGAGCGGCACGCGCACCACGATCGATCCCGGCGGCGCCGCCTACGACCCGCATCTGTCACCCGATGGCGCGCACATCGCGTTCGTACGCGATCACGCGGTGTGGATCATCGGGCGTACCGGAGCGGCGCGGCCGCTCACCGCACCGCCGGAGGGCCACGAGGATGGCGTCGCCGACTTCGCGGCACAGGAGGAGCTCGGGCGCACGCGTGGGTTCTGGTGGTCGCCCGATGGCACGCAGCTCGCGATCCAGCGCACTGATAACCGGCCGATCGACACGATCTACGTCTCCGATCCGCGCCACCCCGAGCGCGTGCCGGTGCCGTTCAAGTATCCGCGCGCTGGCACCGCCAATGCCCAGGTCTCGCTCGGCGTGGTGGCGATCGCGCGCACGTCGCCGGCGACCACGTTCGATAGCGCGATGGTGTGGGACGCGAAC
>JAYVLW010000711.1:0-9568 GCA_043759315.1 Myxococcales bacterium | reverse complement strand
GGCGAGGCGGATCAAGCGGTCAGCCAGCTCGAGGAACGGCAGGCGTCCGACCTCAAGCGGCTCGTCGACGAACATGCGGCTGCTCTGGCGCGGCTCGAGGCCGAGCGCGACGCCGCGAACGAGTCGGTCGCCGCCGTGAAGGCCGAAGCGGCCGCGGCGATCCAGGCCGCGAAGGGCGAAGGCGCGACTGCCGCGCAGGCAGCGCGCGCCGACGCCGAGGCAGCCGTGCACGCCGCGAAGGCCGAGGTCGCGGCCGAGGTGCACAAGGCAGAGGCGGCCGCTGCTGCCGAGGTGCAGGCGGCGCGAGTCGAGGCCGCCGCCGCCGTGGAGGCCGCGCGATCCGCCGCCGACGCCGCAGTGCAGGCAGCGAAGGTGGACGCCGCGGCCGCGCTCGAGGCACTGCGTGCCGAGACCGCCGCCGCCGTGCAGGCCGCGAAGGCCGAGGGCGCGACCGCGCTCGAGACCGCGCACGCTGGCGCCGCCGCGCGTCTCGAAAGAGCTCAGGCAGATGCCGCGGCGGCGCTCAAGCGCGCCCAGGCGGGGGCCGAGGCGTCGAGCGCGAGCGTGGCGATGGAGCACGAGGCCGCGCTGGCCAAGCTCCGCGAGGAGCACGCCGCCGAGCTCGAGCGGGCGCGCGGCGACGCCGGTGGGGCGATCGCAGCGGCCTCGGCCGCGCACGAGCAGGCGGTGAACCAGCTGAGCGATGCGCTCGAGGCCGCGAAGGCAGACAAGGAGCGCGCCGTCGCCGAGCTTCGTGGAGAGCTCGAGCGCCAGTCCGCGGCGCACGGCGTGAAGCTCGATGTGGCGAAGCGCGAGGCGGATGCGCTCGTCGCGCAGCACGAGGCTGTGAAGCGGGAGCTCGCGGGCGACCACGGCAAGGCCGTGCAGGCGCTGGCGGCGCAGCACGCCGACGAGCTCGCGCGGGTCGGCGAGGACAAGCAGCGCTCGATCGACGAGATCCAGCGTGCCTCGGCCGAGCACCGAGCGGCCAGCGAGAAGGCCGCGCAACAGCACCGCGACGAAGCGGCGGCGGCGAGGGACGCGGCCGATCGCGAGAACGCGGAGCTGCGTACGGCACTGGTCGGTGCCAAGCGCGCGATGGACGAGGCGCTCGCGCAGGCGAAGACAGAACGCGAAGCGAGCGATGCAGCCCACGCGCAGGCGATGGCCGAGCACAAGGCGCAGTCCGAGCGCGCGCTGGCCGTCGCGAACGGTGAGACGGTGAAGGTGAAGGCCGTCGCGGATGCCGAGCACAACCGCGCCGCCGCCGCGAAGGACGCGGAGCACAAGGCCGCGATCGCCGCGTTGCAGTCCGAGCACCACAAGTCGATCACCGATCTGACCTCCGAGCGCGACGAGCTGCGCAAGGGCCTCTCGGGATCGCGGGACGCGCACAAGCGCACCGAGGGCGAGCTCGCCACGGCGGTCCAGACGATCGCCGACCGCAACGCGGAGCTGCGCTCGCATGCCGCCGCGGTCGCCGAGCGCGATCAGCGGATCGCGGACCTCCGCAAGGAGATCGAGGGCCTCGAGGCCGAGAACGCGAGCTACCAGGAGCAGGTGCTCCGGGCCTACCAGAAGATCAAGACCGACGAGGCGATGGTCGCGCGCGCGAAGAAGGCGATGGCGATCGCACTCACCGTTCTCGACGATCAGGGTCAGCCCAAAGAGAGCTGAGTGCTGCTCCCGCCGTTCGCGGACCTGGTCGTGCTCGCGCTCGCGGGCGTCGCGTTGTTCGGAACGCTCGCGTATCTGCTCCGCGGTGGGCGGTTGCTCTGGGTCGTGGCCGGCGGAGGCCTCATGACGCTCGCATGCGGCGCGCTCGCGGGTCTGATGATCGCGTACAGCTGCCGCGTCATCCGGGTCACGGGCGCGTCCACGCCGCGCGCGGAGCGCTCGTTGCTGCTGTTCTCGACGACGATCGAGCTCGACGGCAAGGAGTTCCCCGTGTCCTCGACCGACGCGAGCACCGTGGTCATCAACGAGACGCCGCGCGCGCTGACGCTTCGAGGTGAGGTCTACGCCGCGGTCGCGGCCGGCCAGAACCAGCCCGAGGACGTGGTCGTTGCGCCGCGCTCGGTGCTGCCGTTCGCCGAGCAGATCGACCTCGTCGGACCGGACGAGCCGCTGCCGCGCCAGGTCGAGTCGACGTCGTCGGCGTCCTCGGTCACCAAGTACTGGCTCACGTGGTAACGCGCCGCCAGGCGCTGCTCGTCGCCGCGATCCTCGCGATCTCGACGGGGGCGCCGTTTGCACGGTGGGCGGCCCCCGCCCCACCGATCGCGATCGCCGCACTCCGTGTCGCCTTCGCGTCGGTGCTCCTGCTCGCGGCCGGGTGGCGCGAGCTCGGCGGGCTGCGCGCCCTGGCGAACAAGGATCGCCCGCTCGTGGTGCTCTCGGGTGTGCTGCTCGGGATCCACTTCGGATCGTGGATCGCGTCGCTGTCGTTCACGTCGACCGCGGCGTCGGTCGCGCTGGTGTGTACGAATCCGATGTTCGCGGCCGCCTTCGGGAGCTTGCTCGGGGACGGCGTGCGGCGGCGCGAGCTCGTCGGGATCGCGATCGCGGCGGGCGGTTGCGCCGTGCTGGCGGGTGGCGACTGGCGCGCGGGAGGCGACGCGCTCCTCGGCGATGGCCTGGCGCTGCTCGGTGCGGCGAGTGCGGCCGGGTACCTCGTCGTCGGGCGGCGGCTGCGCTCCTCGCTGCCGCTGTTGCCGTACCTCGGCGTGGTCAACGCGATCGCCGCGATCGGCCTCGTGATCACCGCCTTCGTGCTCGGCGCGGACCTCACGGCGCTCCCCACGCACAGCTACCTCGCATGCGCCGGGGCGGCGGTCGTGGCGTCGTTCGTCGGACACAGCCTGCTCAACGCCGCGGTGCGCACCACCCCCACGCACCTCGTGGCGCTCGCGGTGCTCGGCGAGCCGATCGGCAGCTCGCTGATCACGTGGGCCGCGTTCGGCGAGCAGCCGCCGATCTACGCGGCGATCGGCGGCGCGATCGTGCTCGCGGGCATCGCCGTCGGGTTCATCCGGTCGCGCTAGGGGTATCCTCGCGCCGTGGCGAATCCTCTGTTCCGCGAGCGCGACCTCGAGCTCGTGCTCTACGACGTCCTCCATGCGGACCAGCTGATCAAGCTCGCACCGTTCGCCGACCACGACCGCGCGTCGTTCGACATGGTGATCGAGAGCGCGCGGAGATTCGCGCGCACCACGCTCTACCCGACCTACAAGCCGGTCGACGAGACGCCGCCCCGCCTCGTCGACGGTGAGATCATCGTCCACCCGAAGCTGAAGGCGATCTTCGGTGAGCTTTCGGCGCTCGGCCTCGTGGTCGCGGCGCGACCGGCCGAGGTCGGCGGCCAGCAACTGCCACGCATCATCCATACGTTCGCGACCGCGTACCTCATGGCCGCGAACCTCAGTGCGTACGCATACGTCGGCCTTGCCGCCGGCGCCGCGCACCTCCTCGAGACCTTCGGCTCGCCAGCGCTCAAGGCCGCGTACATGGCGCCGATCTACGAGGGCCGCTGGCTCGGCACCATGGCGCTCACCGAGCCGCAGGCTGGCTCGAGTCTCGCCGACGTCACCACGCGCGCCACGCCCGCCGTCGACGGCAGTTATCGGATCGCGGGCGCGAAGATCTTCATCTCCGGTGGCGACCACGACCTCACCGAGAACATCGTGCACATGGTCCTGGCGCGGATCGATGGCGCGCCCCCGGGGACCAAGGGGGTGTCACTGTTCTGCGTGCCGAAGCGGCGCATCGAGGGCGAGACGCTCGTACCGAACGACGTCGCCGTCGCCGGCATGATCCACAAGATCGGCTGGCGCGGCCTGCCGAGCCTCGCGCTCGCGTTCGGCGATCACGGCGATTGCCACGGCTACCTGGTCGGTGCACCGCACCGCGGCCTCGCGGCAATGTTCCAGATGATGAACGAGGCCCGGATCATGGTCGGGATGAACGGCGTCGCCACCGCATCGGTCGCGTACTTTGACGCCCTCGCGTACGCGCAGGAGCGGACCCAGGGTCGCCCCGCCGCTGCCAAGGATCCGTCCACGCCGCCCGTACCGATCATCGAGCACGCCGACGTTCGCCGCATGCTCCTCCGCCAGAAGGCGATCGTCGATGGCGGGCTGTGCCTGATCGGCCGCACCGCCCTCTACGCGGACCTCGCGGAGTTCGCGACGGATCCGGCGGAACGCATGCGCGCGCAGCGCCTGCTCGATCTGCTGACGCCCGTCGCGAAGTCCTTCCCCGCCGAGCGCGGCTTCGAGGCCAACACCCTCGCGCTCCAGGTCTTCGGCGGCTACGGATACTCGAGCGAGTACCCGGTCGAGGCGCTACTCCGCGATCAGAAGCTCAACTCCCTCCACGAGGGCACCACCGGCATCCAGGGGCTCGATCTCCTCGGGCGCAAGGTCGTCGCCGATGGCGGCGCGGGCCTCGTCGCGCTCCGCGAGGAGATCGCCGCGTGCGCGGCGACGGCGCGCACCGCAGGCATCGAGGAGCGGCTGATCTCGGCGGTGCTCGCGGCCAACGCAGCGGTCGAAGCCCTCACCGCGAACCTCGCGGCGAAGGGCCTCGCCGGCGACATCTCCGGCATGCTCCTCCACTCGAGCGACTATCTCGAGCTGTTCGGCATCCTCGTGATCGGCTGGCAGCACCTCGCGATGGCCGCGGCCGCCGCGAACAAGCCCGAGCACGCGGGCAAGCTGGTCTCCGCCGACTACTGGATCTCGACCGAGCTCCCGCGTCTCTCGACGCTCGCCGAGCTGTGCCGGTCCGGCGAGGACTCGTACCAGCGGATCCGTCCCTCCGACCTGTAGCAGGCTACGCGTGGAGCGCGCGAGCGACCTGCGTGTCCTTGCCCTGCTTCCACAGCGCGCGCTCGATCGCGAGCAGCAGCGGACCGAACGTGGCCGGTGACAGAGCGGACACCACGAAGCCGCCCCCGTGGTGCGCGAGATGGTCGGCGTCGGGCTCGTCGAGACGGTCGGCCTTGTTCCACACGAGGATGCGCGGCTTCTCGGCGAGGCCAAGCTCCGCGAGGATACCGTCGACGGCCCGGATCTGCTGATCGCGATCCGGATCGCTCGCATCGACGACGTGGACGAGCAGGTCCGCGTCCTCCATCTCCTCGAGCGTGGCCCGGAACGCGCGCGTCAGCTCCTCGGGAAGCTCGCGAATGAACCCCACGGTGTCGGTGATCACGACCTCGCGCTCCTGCGGGAACCGGAGCCGGCGGCTGATCGGATCGAGGGTCGCAAACAGCTTGTCGGCGGCGAGCGCATCACCGTGGGTCAGCGCGTTGAGCAGGGTCGACTTGCCGGCGTTCGTGTAGCCGCAGATCGCGATGATCGGGATGTCGCGATGCGTGCGGCGCTGGCGGCGCAGCCGGCGATCTCCCGCGAGGTCCTCGAGCTTCTTCTCGAGCAGATGCACGCGCTCGCGTGCACGACGGCGGTTGATCTCGAGCTTGGTCTCGCCCGGACCGCGCCCGCCGAGGCCAGCCTTACCACCGACGCCGGCGGTGAGCCGCGACATCATCGTGTTCTTCTCGACGAGCCGCGGGATCGCGTAGCGAAGCTGCGCGAGCTCCACCTGCAGCTTGCCGTCACGGCTGGTCGCATGCTGCGCGAAGATGTCGAGGATCAGCATCGTGCGATCGAGGACCTTCAGCTCGGTGGCGTCGCTGATCGCACGCGCCTGACCGGGCGTGAGGTCCGGATCGAAGATCACGCACTCGGCTCCGAGCTGCATCGCGCGCAGCAGGATCTCGTCGAGCTTGCCGCGGCCGACGAGGAACCGGGGATCGCGATCGGGCCTGCGCTGGATCAGGGTGTCCAGCACCTTGACGCCCGCCGTGCGGCACAGCTCCTTGAGCTCGGCCACGCGCGCGTCGCTGTCCTTCGCACGCCCGAGCTGGACGTGAACGAGCAGAACGCGATCCTTGCCCTCGTCGGTGGCGAGCACGCGTCGCGCGCGGCCGAACTCGGCCTCGAGCTGGGTGATCAGCTCGATGAAGTCGAGCTGCGAGCTCGTGGCGGTCTCGGCGACGAGCTCCTTCCACGGCCGGTCGCTCGGCCCCTCCGCGACGAGGTGCCCGACGAACAGCTTGCCGGGTCGTCCCGCGGCATCGACGGTGACGGCGGCCACTGCATCGAGACGCAGCAGCGCGAGGTCGGTGAGATCGTCGCGCGTCAGCGCCTCGCCGCGCAGGTGGGTGTGCACCAGCCGGAGGCCACGGAACCGGCCCTTGCCGCCGCGCATGCGGCCGACGTCCGGCAGGACGATCTTGGAGGCATCGCCCACGAACACGTGCTCGATCGCCCCGCGGCGGTCGATCAGGACGCCGATCTGGCGGTGTAGCTCCGCGCTCTGCAGCGCGAGCTGGGTGACCAGCTCCGGCGACGCGATCTCCGACGGCGCGACGCGGCGGCGGTACAGACGCTCGAGCGCCTTGATCTCGCTCGCCTTCAGGCCCGCGAGGTTGCCCGTGACTTGTTCTTGCAAGGCCGGGGACCATACCCGACCACACCCCGTTTTCCAGGGCCGAACGTATCGGCGACCTTCTCGCGGTCGTGGGGCACAGCGCACGCGGGATAACACCAGCCCGAAGCTTCGTGAGGCTCCCAACGTAACCATGCGAGACGTGGAAACTCGCGATTGCAGTGATGTGCCCCGAGGATATAGTGCGGGCGTGAGTCGACGGTTCCGTGCTCTGGTGGCGCATCCTCAGGTCGAGGCGCTCGGCGAGCTCGCGGAGCTGCTCGGCGGCCTCGGCATGCAGGTGGAGACTGCCCGGTCGACGGTCGAGGCGCTCAACAAGCTGCGCATCAACCCCGCGCACGTCATCGTCTCCTACCACCTGTCGACCAGCTTCGATGGCGTGGGCCTGCTCGAGGGCTCGATCCTCAATGCTCCCGAGGCGCTCCGGATCGCGCTCGTCAACGCACCCGACGAGGCCATCGAGCTCGATTACCGACCGCCGCACGCCGGCATCATCATCCGGCTGGTCGCGAAGGCGAGCGAGCGCAGCCGCCTGGTCGCGCTCGTCGGCGAGGGCGTGAAGATGCTGACGCTCGTCGAGGAGCAGCGCGAGCTCGTGCGCAAGCTGTCGCTCGATCACGGCAAGCTCCAGCGCCGCGAGACCTTGCTCGACGTGGTGGTCAAGGAGCGGACGAAGGAGCTCGAGGAGAGCTACGAGAAGCTGAAGAGCGCGAACCGACAGGCGCTGTTCGGTCTTGCCGAGGCGATCGAAGCCAAGGATCCGTACACGAAGGGCCACTGCGGTCGAGTTGCCGCGTACTCCCTCGTGCTCGCGCGCGAGGCCGGCTATCCGGTCGACGGTCTCGAGACGCTCGAGTTCGGCGCATTCCTGCACGACATCGGGAAGATCGGCATCAAGGACGCCGTGCTGCTCAAGCCCGGCCCCCTCGATGACGCCGAGTGGATCCACATGCGCGAGCACCCGGTGAAGGGCTTCGACATCGCATCGAAGATCGAGATGCTCCATCCCATCATGCCGGCGGTCCGCAACCATCACGAGCGGTGGGATGGTTCCGGCTATCCCGACAAGATGCTCGCCGAGGCCATCCCGCTGTCGGCGCGCATCGTGGCGATCGCCGACGCCTACGACGCGATGTCCACGGATCGTCCGTACAAGAAGGCGCTCGCTCTCGACGAGTGCGAGGCGATCCTCCGGAAGACCGCCGGCAAGATGTACGATCCCGACCTGATCGACGTGTTCGTCAGTCGCAAGCTCGGCGCGCTGTACCGTCAGGAGTACGACGACCTGCCGTACGACGACGGCCACGCGGCTTCGCCCACATGAACCGCGCGCTCGCACTGGTCGTGATCCTCGTCGCCGGCCCCGCGTCCGCCGACAAGAAGATCCAGCAGATGACGCCCGGCTTCGATCGCGAGGCGCAGACCTGCGCGACGCAGGTCTCCGGGCTCGAAAAGGTCCAGACCGGGAGCGCCGCGCTCGCGCCGACGCTGTCCCCCGAGGACAAGGCCGCGCTCGACCAGGATCTCGAGGCGCTGCGCACCGGCCTCGCGGGCGTGAAGACGTACTGCACGGAGGTCACGGACCTGGTCGCCTTCCTCAAGGCGGCCGCCTCCGCTCCCTACAAGTCCGTCGAGAAAGACCTCGATACGCGCGACAACAAGGTGCGCAAGCTCCGCAAGGAGAGCAAGAAGATCATCGACGCGCTGCAGCCGATCACGCGGCGCTGGATCGGCAGGATCGCGCAGGCGCAGACGCGCCTGACTCCGGCCGATACCACCACCAGGACCACCCCTGGCAAGTTCCCGAGCGGGCGCACGGTGGAGCTGCCGCCGCTCGGCGGTCAGTGGAAGCTGTCCGGAGAGCGCCAGAGCGACTCCGCCGAGTACCTCGACAAGGCGTGGTCCGCGAGCGTGTTCGTGCGTGCGTTCTCCGCCGCGACCTGCGAGCAACAGCAGCGCACCCTTGCCGCGGATGCGAAGCCGCTGGCGGGCGACACGCTGCCGGGGGCTGCCGAGGGCCTCGACACCGCGTGGTACGTGGCCGCGCGCGGGACCAAGACGTACACCGAGACGATCTGCGTGCGAGGTTCCACGGGCGGCTGGATCGCCATCCTCGACGTCAAGCCCGGGTGGACCGAGGCGGCGGCGCCGCTGCGGGCCCTGCTCGTCCGCATGATCGTCGCGCAGCGCGCGGTGAAGTCGCCCTGACCATGCGCACGCTCGCAACATCGCTCGTCGCTGGCCTCCTCCTCGCGAGTTGCGGTGGCGGTGGCCAGTCACCCGCCGACGCGACGACGACCGCCGATGCGGTACCGCGCGACTCGCTCCCGACGTCGGGGAACTTCAGCTTCTTCGTGACGAGCTACAAGGCGCTCCGCGAGCTGTCGGGGAGCGCCGCCGGGTTCGGTGGGGACCTGCGCTATGGCGAGACGGGCCCCGGCGCTGGGCTCCGCGGCGCCGACAAGTTGTGCACGACGATCGCCGAACGCAGCATGCCTGGCTCCGGTGCAAAGCAGTGGCGTGCGTTCCTCTCCGCGACAGCGGATGACAACGGCGCCGTGGTCAACGCGATCGATCGCATCGGGAACGGCCCGTGGTTCGATCGGATCGGACGCACGCTCGCGCTCACGAAGACCGGCCTGGCGAACACGCGCCCCGTAGGCGGGGACGTCGTGATCGCCGACGACTTCCCGAACGAGGACGGCGTGCCGAATCACGATCCCGATGGCACGGGCGACGTCGACAACCACGACATGCTCACGGGCTCGACCACGGACGGCATGCTGGAAGACGCAGGGTCGACGTGCCTCGACTGGACCGCCGCGGCCGGCAACAAGCTGACGGAAGGCCAGCCGCGCGTCGGGCACTCGTGGCCGAGGATAGCGCCGGACCTGGCCACGCGCGCCGGCCTCCGCCAGGACATCAACAGCTGGATGTCGTCCCTGATCGAGTCCGGGTGTGCACCCGGCGTCAACCTGATCGAGACAGGTCCCCCGTCGCCCGATGGGAACACCGTCGGGGACGGCGGCGGCTACGGCGGGTTCTACTGCTTCGC
>JAYVLW010000710.1:0-4764 GCA_043759315.1 Myxococcales bacterium | reverse complement strand
TGATCGCGATGCTCGACGAGGTCGGGTACCTGGTGCTCACCGTCGTCGACAAGGACGGAGTCCGGATCTCGCGAGCGACGCCGCCATCGGATCCGGCGTTCAAGGGAGTCGACATGAGCCCGACCGGTCCGATCGCCTGGCGCTCGGATCAGATCGTGATGCGGTTCAAGGCAGATGGCACGGTCGCGGAGCAGCTCGGCACCGAGGCCGGCCAGCGGATCCTGACGATCACGATCACGGGCGACAAGGCAGTGGCGGTGATCGAGTCGGGGACCGACAAGCTGACCCGGCGCGCGCGCTGGCTGACGCTCGGGCCGAAGCTCGCGTGGGGCGCATGGATCAACGCGGGCGACGAGGTCGGGCGCCTGCTCGCCGTGTCACCGAGTGGCAAGCGGCTCGCGATGCTCGCGGGGGTGGCCAACGGGACTCCCGCGCAGCTGACGGTGATCGACACCACGACCGGGGCCGTTGTCGCGAGCCAGAGGGATCAGGCGGTGCTCGGGCTCGGCTTCGTCGATGACGATCATCTCGCGCTCGCGTCGAACAGCACGGTCGCGTGGGCCAAGCTCGACGCGAAGACGCCCGCCCAGAAGCCGCCGCCGCGCCAGCCGGGCGTGGACGTGGTGAACAACCTCAGCGACGCGGGGCTGCTCGGCGTGGGTGGAGGGCACGCGGTCAGCGCGTTCAACGGCGAGCTGACCATCGCGACGCCGACGAAGATCGAGTACCTCGGCTACGAGCTCGAGTCGCCGGCCGTCGCCGCCGTCGCACCGAAGGGTCAGTTGATGATCGGCGTCGGCGATACGTTCGCGCTCCTCGATCAGGAGCTGCGTGCGGTGGCCAGGCCCGAGCTCGGTGTGCTGCCGACCTCCGCGGTCTCCGAGCTGCGCTGGATCGGCGGCGACGACTGGCTGGTCGAATCGTCCCGGATCTCCGACGGCATGACCACGCTCTCGCTGGTCGACATCGGGAAGAACAAGACCACCGTGCTGCGCACCGATCTCGCGATGGTGCAGCTCATCCTCCACGAGCCGAGCACCGGGCTCGTCACGCTCTCGCTCGGTGATTCGCCCGAGGTGAGCAAGTACGATCCGGCGAAGCACAAGCTCGACAAGTTGTCGTCGCTTCCCAAGCCGAAGGGCTACGAGCAATCCGAGCTGGTCCCCGTGAACCCCGAGCTCGCGGGCGGGACGAACATCATCGTCGTGAACATGCGCGATCGGATGACGATGCGCTGGGTCAAGGATCCGAAGGCGCTCGACAAGGGCAGCTCGATCACGGTCGATGGCTCGCTCGCCGGCGTCGATGCGGCGGGACACGCGTTCGTGTGGCAGAACACGCCGACCGGCCCGCTCGAGCTCGTGACCTATCTCGATGCGAAGCGCATCGGCACGATGCAGACCGATGGCCCCGTGACGCTGTGGCCCGATCGCAAGGGCGCACGGGTGGTGCAGGTCGGGCAGCGCAGCGTGGGCCTCGCGAGCGTGGACGGCAAGCGCACCTGGTTGCAGTCGCTGCAGTTCGTGACCGAAGCGCTGTGGCTCGATGACGGTACGATCGTCGTGGTCAGCGCGGGCGGTCTCGCGCGGCTCGATCCCGCGACCGGCAGCGTCCTCGCAGCGCGCTGCGGCTGGCGGTTCGGCCTGTCGGCGAAGCAGCACCCGCCGTCGGCGCGCGTCGAGCCCGTGTGCGCGCAGCTGCGCTAGCAGAACGCTACATCAGCCCGGCACGGGCGCAAACAGCGAGCGCGTCACGGTCCAGCCGTGGTCCGTGCATTCGTAGGTCGTCTGGCCCCGTGTACAGCCACTGGAGAAGTTGTATTCGCAGCTGACCTTGGTGGCGCACGCCGCGCCTTCTGCGGGAGCGACGATCGAACAGCCATCGCCGCGGTCGCGCGTCGGGTCGCGCGGCTGACACTGCCATGCCAGAAACCCCTCGGTCTTCACAGGCTCCTCGCCGGTGCACGGCGGTTCCTCGGCTTGACAGCGGCAATCCCAGTCGGCAGGCGCGGTCCCACAGACCTGGCCCGTGCTGCAACTACCCGTACAGCGTCCATCGGCGGTCACCGGCTTGCTGGTCGCCGGAGTGGTCGGAGCTGGCTGACGCCGTGGTGCGGGTCCTGAACACGCACCGATCAGCAACAGACTTGCGACGCGCTTGCGCATGCCGGTCTAACGTACGCGAGGACCTGACGGTCTAACAGGTCACCACCGTGCCGACAGGATCAGCGCCCCCTGCAGCTGGAGCCGCGTGTTCTCGAACCCGTCGATCACGAGGTACCCACCGCCATCGAGCACCACCGCCAGCGGGCCGATGATTCCCACGGTCGTTCGCAGGCCACCGCCCCCAAGTGGCGCGCGCTCGTCCAGATCGACGCCGAGGTCGACGTGCAGGTCGAGCACCAGGCGCGGTCGCGCCGCGGCGCCCTCGTAGACGAGGCCGGCCGTCACCAGGCCGTGGTGGGTGTCGTCGAACGCGCGCCAGCCGACGACGAAGCCGTACCGCGAGCGCACCTTGAGATCGAACGTCGCCTCGAGGCGGAAGTGATCGCCGCGCGCGCCGGTCGAGATCAGCGTACCGCCGATGCCGGCGCTGCCGTGGATGCCGCGCTCGGCGTTGGAGACGCCCGCGAGCAGGCACAGCACCACGAGCGCGCGCACGTCAGACTTCGATGCGGCCGGCCGTGGAGACCTGGGTGCCGGGTGCGAGCTCGTGCGCGGCGAGGACCGCCACGTCGGGCAGCTCGGGCTCGAGCAGCGTTCGCAGGTGGCGGCGGACGTCGCCGCTCGTCAGGATCACCGCAGGGCCGACGCCCAGAGCGCTCTTGACCGCGGCGATGATGTCCTGCGCGATCGCGGGCTCGAGCGCGAGGATCTGCCCGCCATCGCGGCGATCCACCGCGCCGCGGACGGCGTCCTCGATCATCCCGTCGATCGTGTAGACCGCGAGCTGGCCGCGAGGTGCCCAGCGCGCGCTGATCTGCCGGCGGAGCTGACCGCGCAGCGCTTCGATCAGCGCGGGGACGTCACGGTTCGTGAAGCCACCGGTCGGGGCCGGCGACAGCGCGATCGCTTCGAGCACGCCGGCGAGATCCTCGACAGGGACCTGCTCGCGCACGAGGCCGCGCACCACCTCCGTGAGCACCGGCAGCGAGACCAGGCGCGGCACGACCTCGCGGACGAGGATTGGTGAGGTGAGCGCGGTGCGCTCGACGAGCGCGTGCACCCGGTCGACGCCGATCAGGTCGGGCAGCACGGTGGCGAGCGCGGCAGGGAGCTGGTCGACGAGCGCCGCGAGATCCGCGGCGACAAGCCACGCGACGGGCGTGCCGTCGATCGCGAGGGCCGCCTCTGCGTCGCCGAGCTCGGTGTCGCGCGCGATCGAGAGCGGCGGCAGCGGGACGCCGGTCTTCGCGGTGAGTGCGGCGCGGACCTCGGCGAGGCGCGCGTGCAGATCGGCGGGCTTTGCACCGAGGGCGGCGTGGAGAGGAGGGGACAGGCGGAGCGCGAGGCGCGGCCCTCGCGCGGCGGCGGCGCCGGCCTCGTCGAGCACCGGTGCGGCCGCGGGGCGGCTGCGCGCGGACACGAAGGCGATCACGGCGGCGATCAGGCCGAGCAGGAGGAACGGCGCGCGCGGCAGGCCGGGGACGAGGCCGAGACCGACGAGCAGGAGCGCCACGCCGGCGAGCGCGCGGGGCTGACCGCCGAGCTGCGCGCCGAGATCCTCGCCGATCGGACGATCGCCGGTGCTCGCGACGCGGGTGACGAGCAGGCCGGAGGCGACCGCGACGAGCAGCGACGGGATCTGGGCGACCAGGCCTTCGCCGATCGAGAGCAGCGAGTACGTCTGGACCGCGGCGCCGGCGGTCTGGCCCTTCATGCCGACGCCGATCACCAGGCCGCCGACGAGGTTGATCACGACGATCACGATCGCGGCGATCGCATCGCCCTTGACGAACCGCATGGCGCCGTCCATCGCGCCGTAGAGCTGTGATTCGCGCTCGAGGTCGGTGCGGCGTGAGCGAGCCGTGTCGGCGTCGATGGCGCCCGAGCGCTGCTCGGCGTCGATCGCCATCTGCTTGCCGGGCATCGCGTCGAGCGCGAACCGCGCGGACACCTCGGCGACGCGCTCGGCGCCCCGCGCGACGACGATCAGCTGGACGATCGTGATCACCGCGAACACCACGATGCCGACCACGAGGTTGCCGGCGATCACCGACGAGCCGAAGGCGTGGACGACCTCGCCCGCATCGGCATCGGCGAGGATCAGGCGGGTCGCGGAGACCTCGAGGCCCACGCGGAACAGCGTGGTCACCACGAGCAGCGTGGGGAACGACGCGAACGAGAGCGGGCGCGGCGTGAACACCGCCGCCATCAGCAGCGCGACGGCGATGCCGATGTTGAGCGTGAGCAGCGCGTCGAGCAGGGGACGCGGGAGCGGCACGATCAGCATCGCGACGACAGCGATGATCACCGCCGCGATCGCCAGCTCTCCCCACCGCCGCCCGGGTTTGGTCACGGGGTCTCGACCTCTTCCAGCTCGCTCGGATCGAGCTCGAGCGCATCGTCGTCGACCTTGTCGGTGGGGCCGCCGAGCTGGCGCACGATCGAGAGGTGGATCTGGCTGCGGATCATGCGCAGCACGCTATCGAGCTCGTTCGCGGGGAGCTTGAGGCGATCGCGCAACAGCTCGAGCGTGCCCTTCACGAGCTGCTCTTTTGCCTTCTCGATCCAGCGAAACGCAGTGACGCGGTGGACGCGGTAG
>JAYVLW010000709.1:0-3483 GCA_043759315.1 Myxococcales bacterium | reverse complement strand
CCCGCGCTCGCGAAGTAGCCGAACGCGATCGGACACTGCTGGATCAGCGGATAGGTGCCATCACCGCACGCCGCGAGGAGATCCGGATCCTCGGGCAGGTCCATCGGCAACTCATCCGAGAGCAGCTGCACCCGGTTGGCGCCCTCCGGATCGTGCGCGGACTCGCGATGGATGCTGCGGTGCCACGCGAGCTGCGCGGTGAGGTGCGTGCGCTTCCACGCGCCCTTGTAGGTCGCGATGCCGTCGGCCACCACGTCGAGGCGATCGGTTCCCGCGGCCTGGTAGGTGGCATTGCCGATGAACCGCGAGCTGCTCGCGACCTGACCGAGCAGCGTGAGCTCGACGTGGTGCGGCCCGCGATCCCAGCCGGCGCGTGCCATCGCGGGCACGAACACCTCGGGCGTCTTCTTCTCGCGGCGGAAGATCTCTTCGAGGACGGGGGAGCCGGGCAGGCCATCGATCGCGCCGTCTCCGTTCGCGTCGACGAGCTGCGACGTGCGCCACGTGAACGTCGTGTGCGAGAACACGGGCGCGATGCCGGCGGCGTACCAGGCGGCGCCGCCGAGGAAGCCTGGCAGCGGGCCGGTACCGACGATCGCCGCCGAGACGTCCGGACCTGCATCGGCGGTGACGCGGCGCAGGTAGTAGAGGCCGCTCGGGAGCGGTCGGCGCTGCGCCTGGCTCGTCCATCCACCCCACACGGTCGCTTCGAGCTCGTGCGTCTTCGTACCGCGGCGGAGCGTGGCGGCGATCGTGCCTCCGGTGCTGGCGCGATCGTGCGCCGCGAAGCCACCGGCGGTGATCGTGATGCCCTCGAGAAAGCTGACCGGGATCCGGGTCTCGGCGCCGCCGGTGCGCAGCGAATCGATCGGCGCCCCCTCGACCGTCCACCGGTTCTCGAGCCCGGTCGCACCGCCGAAGCTCGGCCCCGTCTCGTCGCGACCGGCGCCGAGGCCGTAGCCCGCGACCGCGTCGTGCGTCGCATCGGCGATCGGCAGCCGGCGCAGATACGCGCCCGGTAACCACGTGGACAGCGCGAACGGCGCGCGAGCATCGAAGGGATCGGTGGCGAGCGCGCAGCCGAACGTTCCGGGCGTCGCGCAGCTGTCCTCGCGCTCTCCGGCCTGCGGCTTGGTCCCGACGCCGAACAGATCGTGTGGATCCTCCGCGTGGGCGACGGCGGGGAGCAGCACTCCGAGCCCGGCGACCAGCGCAGCGGTTCGGTGCACGGCCAAACGGTAACACGCGTAACCTCGCCAGCGGTGAGCCCATCCAAGCGGCGCGTGTCGTTCGACCCCGCGATCCGTGCGCTCCGCGTGACCGCCGTGAACACGGCGCCGGTCGCCGCGCGCGGCGCCTACGTCGTGTACTGGATGATCGCGGCGCGCCGCAGCTCGCACAACTTCGCGCTCGACCACGCGATCGAGCGCGCGATCGAGCTCGGGCGTCCGCTGATCGTCGTCGAGCCGCTACGCGCCGGCTACGCGTGGGCGAGCGATCGCATGCACGCGTTCGTGCTGCAGGGCATGGCCGACAACGCCGCCGCGTTCGCGGCTGCCGGGATCACCTACCTCCCGTACGTCGAGACCGAGCTGGGGCACGGCGCCGGCCTGCTCGTCGCGCTCGCGCACAAGGCGTGCCTCGTGGTCACCGACGAGCAGCCGGGCTTCTTCTTGCCGCGCATGGTCGCCGCCGCGGGCGCGAAGCTCCGCGTGCGGCTCGAGCAGGTCGATGGCAACGGCATCCTCCCGCTGCGCGCCTCCGACAAGGCGTGGCCCACCGCCGCCGTGTTCCGGCGGCACTGGCAGAAGGTGATCGGGCCGCACCTGCTCGCACGCCCGAGCCCGCGCCCGTTCGCGAAGTTCCCACGCGTCCTGCGCGATGGCGAGCTGCCGGCGTCGGTGCTCAAGCGCTGGCCCGCCGCGTCCGGGGAGCTGCTCGCCGCAGATCCCGCGGCGCTCGCCGCGCTTCCGATCGATCACTCGGTCGTTCCGGTCGCCGCTCTGCGCGGAGGCTCCGCCGCGGCCGCGGACATGCTCGATGACTTCGTCGAGCACAAGCTCGCGCGCTACGGCGCCGGCCACAACCACCCCGACGACGATGCGGCCAGCGGTCTGTCGCCGTGGCTGCACTTCGGCCACATCTCCGCGCACGACATCGCCGAGCGCGTGTGGGCCCACGCGCGCTGGGATCCCTCGCGCGTGATCGACGCGAAGCCCACCGGCTCGCGCGAAGGCTGGTGGGGCGTGCCGCCGGGGCCCGAGTCGTTCCTCGACGAGCTGATCACCTGGCGCGAGCTCGGCTACGGCTTCTGCTTTCACCGCGCGGACTACGATCAATGGTCCTCGCTCCCCGAGTGGGCGAAGAAGACGCTGACGGAGCACGCGGGCGATCCGCGGCCCGAGCACTACACGCCCGCGCAGCTCGAGGCCGCCGAGACGGCCGATCCGGTGTGGAACGCCGCCCAGCGCCAGCTCGTTGCGGAGGGCCGCATCCACAACTACCTGCGCATGCTGTGGGGGAAGAAGATCCTCGAATGGTCGCCGAGCCCGAAGCGCGCGCTCGCGACGCTGACCGAGCTCAACAACAAGTACGCGATCGATGGCCGCGATCCGAACTCGTACAGCGGCATCTTCTGGACGCTCGGCCGGTTCGACCGGCCGTGGGCGCCGATCCGGCCGATCTTCGGCTGCATCCGCTACATGTCCTCGGCATCGACGCTGAAGAAGCTGCGCCTGAAGCAGTACCTCGCGCGCTGGTCGCCGCCTCCGGCGCAGGCCCAGCTGTTCAGTACATGAACACGGCGAGCGGACCGCTGAGCGTCGTCAGCGCTCCGCTGATCGTGCGCGTCGGCGTTGCCGCGCCGGTGGCGGCGAGCGGAAACACGCGGACCGTACTGTCGCTGTAGTTCGAGATGTACATCTCGTTGTTGAACACCGCGACTTGCCCGGGGAACGCCATGCCGGTGATCGTGCGGAGCGCGGGGGTGGCACCCGTTCCCGTGGTCGGGTACACGCGAACGGTGTTGTCGCTCAGGTTACCGATGTAGATCTCCGTACCCGTCACGTACATCGCGATCGGATCGAGCGCGGTATCCGTGATGGTCCGGAGAGGGACCGCGGCCGCTCCGCTCGCGGTCGACGCATACACGTTGATCGCCTTGCCGAGGTACGTGTTGCTATAGAGTTCGTTGTTGACCACCGCGAGCCCGGTGCAGCCTCCGCAATTGCCGCCGATCGTGCGGGTCGGTGCGATGTTGCCGGTGCCCGTGGTGGGGAACACCGCGAGCGGCGACGTGTTGCCGGTGCCGACGTAGATCTCGTTGTTGAACACCGTGAGCCCACGTCCGGACGTGATCGTGGTCAGCGCGCCGCTGATCGACCGCGTCGGCGCGATGTTGCCGCTGCCGGTGATCGGAAATACAGCGACGCTCTGCGAGTTGACGACGTAGACCTCCTCGTTGAAGGCGAACACTGCGGCCGG
>JAYVLW010000708.1:0-6710 GCA_043759315.1 Myxococcales bacterium | reverse complement strand
GTCGCGACCGCGCCGCACCCGATCGGCGCGCTCGAGCTGCGCGGCGCGATGGTGCCGGCGTCGGCGCGGATCGGTGCGGTGGGGCAGGGGATGAAGCTCGCGCTGCAGACGCTGGATGCGTTTCGCGTGTCCGTCGGCGCGGCCGCGGTCGGCATGGCGCGCCGCGCGTTCGACGAGGCGCTGGGCTTCGTCGCCACGCGCAAGCAGTTCGGGAAGACACTCGCCGAGCAGCCGCTGATCCAGGCGCACCTCGCCGACATGATCGTGGACCTCGATAGTGCGCGGCTCCTGGTGCTGCGCGCGGCGCACAAGAAGGACACCACCGGGGCGCGGGTCACCACCGAGGTGTCGATCGCGAAGCTCGGCGCCACCGAAGCGGCGTCGCGTGTGATCGATCGCGCCGTGCAGCTGTTTGGCGGGCGCGGCGTGATGGCCGGCGCCGTCGTGGAACATCTGTATCGCGCGATCCGGCCGCTCCGCATCTACGAGGGCACGAGCGAGATCCAGCGGACGATCATCGGCCGCGCACTCGCCCACGGAGCCACCAAGCCATGACCACGTTCCCGGAGGAGCTCAACCTCGCGGACTACTTCCTGTTCGAGCGCGAGCGCGAGGGCAAGGGCGGCAAGGTCGCGCTGCGGTTCGGCGATCGGAGCTGGACGTACGCCGAGGTGGCCGAGCGCTCGCGCGCGCTCGCGAGATATCTGGTGGATTCGCAGCTGACGCCCGAGGAGCGCGTGTACGTGGTGCTCTCGGACGTGCCGCCGTTCGCCTGGAGCATCTTCGGCATTCTCGCCGCCGGCGGTGTGCTGACGATGGGGAACCCGATCGCGCCGACCGAGGATCTCGTCTACGTGCTCGGCTACGTGAAGGCCGCGGTGCTGATCACCACGCCGCAGGTGGCCACCGCGATCGCGCCGTCGTTGTCCGAGCTCCCGCACCTGCGCGAGATCCTGATCGTCCCCGACGCGGCGACCGGCGAGGACCCCGAGGTCCACGTACGGCGCCCCGAGGCCCTCGCGGGTCTCGGCAAGCACAGCCGGCGAGTCACGTCGCTGCACGCCGCGATCGAACGCGGCCGCACCCTGGAGTCGACGCTGCCGCGCACGCGGCGCGACGATCCGGCGATCTGGCTGTTCACCTCGGGCTCCACCGGCCGCGCCAAGGCCGCGATGCACAGCCATCGCGACTTCGCATTCAACACCGAGGTCTACGCGAAGCGGACCGTTGGCTACCGGCAAGACGACGTCGTGATCAGCGTGCCGCGGCTGTTCTTCGGCTACGCGACCGGGACCAATCTGTGGTTCCCGTTCGCCGTCGGTGCGACCGTCGGGCTGTTCGCCGAGCGGCCCACGGCCGAGAGCGTGGCGGCGGCGATCGAGCGGTACCGACCGACGATCGTCACGAACGTCCCGACCATGCTCGGCAAGCTGCTCGATCTCGACGACGAGCGGAAGGCCAAGGGCCAGCCGGGCCTCGACCTGTCGTGCGTGCGGTTCCACCTCTCCGCTGGCGAGGCGCTGCCCGAGCCGCTGATGCGCCGGTTCACCGCGCGGTTCGGTGGCGAGGTCTACGACGGGATCGGCTCCGCCGAGATGTTCCACATCTATTGCTCGAACCGTCCCGGCGACGTGATGCCGGGCTCGCTCGGTCGCGCGGTCGAGGGCTACACGCTCGCGATCCTCCCAGAGGACGCGGCGGGGGCCGGGGCGCAGCCGCTACCGCCCGGCGAGATCGGCGTGCTCTGGGTCAAGGGTGACTCGGTCGCGCACGGCTACTTCCAGGATCGCGACAAGAGCTGGAAGACCTTCCACGGTCACTGGTGCCGAACCGGCGATCTGTTCTCGATCGACGAGCGCGGCTACCTGTGGTTCCAGGGTCGTGCCGACGATCTGTTCAAGGTCGGCGGCATCTTCGTCGCACCGCGCGAGGTCGAGGACTGCTTGCTCGCCCATCCCGCCGTCTCGGTCGCGGCCGTGATCCCGGCCGAGGACGCGGGTCTGACGAAACCAAAGGCCGTGCTCGAGTTGCGGCCCGATGCGCGCGAGCGGATCGCCACCCCCGACGCGAAGAAGGCGTTGATCGCAGAGCTCAAGGCGCACGTCCAGAGCAAGCTGTCCAAGCACAAGTATCCGCGGTGGGTCGTGTTCGTCGATGATCTGCCGAAGAACGATCGGGGCAAGGTCGACAAGAAGCTGCTCGGCGAGCGAGAGAAACGCGGCGAATTGCGCGAGGATTGACACGAGTGGCCGAGAAGTTCCTCGCACGACACACGACCGCCAGCCTGCGGATGCTGCTCGACGGCAAGAAGCCGGTCGTGGCGCTGATCCCGGTTGGCTCCACCGAGCCGCACGGACCGCATCTCGGGCTCGGCACCGATGTCGTGATCTCCGCGGCCGCGTGCGTGAAGGCTTGCGAGCTGTTCGAGAAGCGGGGCCCGCTCACCGCGATCGTCGCGCCGGCGATCCCGTACGGCGTCACCGAATGTGCGACGGGGTTCGCCGGAGCGGTCTCGGTGCCCTCCGCGGTGCTCACCGCATATGCCGCCGCCGCGTGCGATGGCCTGCTTGCCTCGGGGATTCGCCACGTGTGCCTCGTCAACAACCACCTCGAGCCCGCGCACGATGCGGCGATCCGCGCCGTGCTCGCCGGCCGCGAGGGCAAGGTCAGCGTGGCATGCCCGCTGACGAAGAAGTGGGCGCGCACGCTCTCGGCCGAGTTCAAGAGCGGCGCCTGTCACGCCGGCCAGTACGAGACCTCGATCATGATGGCCGCGGCGCCGGAGATGGTCGACGAAGCGATGCGCACCGTGCTGACAGCCGTGCCGATCAGCCTGTCGAAGAAGCTCGGCGAGGGCGTGACCACGTTCGTCGCGATGGGGATGGAGCTGGCGTACGCCGGCGATCCGGCCGCGGCCTCGGTGGGGGAGGGCGAGCAACTCATCCATCGGCTCGCCGATATGGTGATCGGCGAGGTCCGCGAGGCGCTCGGTCTCCCCGTCGCTTAGTGGCGATCGCGCGGTGCGGCGAGGAGTCGCGCCGTGGGGACGCCGGTGCCGCGCTCGCGCAGGAACAACGCGCGCGAGCTCCGATCGACGACCTTGCAGATCCCGGCGCCGACACTGACGGCGGTGCCGCACGCGATCGCCGCCATGATCGTCGCGCCGATCGCGCCACCGAGCGAGATGGGCATCAGCAAACCCATGAGGATGCCTCCCGCGAGGATCGCGGCCGGGGGGGCAAACAACACCTTCGCCTGGCGTCGTGTGCTCGCCTCGTCCTCCCAGTCGCGCTCGCATCCATCGCAGCGCTCGCCCGCGGGCAAGGCGTGTTCGGCGCAGCAAGTGGATGCGCAGCGCCCGCAGCGCATCACGGGGCGATTCGCGCACTCGGCACAGCGACGAGCTCCCATCCTTCTACTGTGCCCGAATGCGCCGCCGCGCCAAGTGGCATTGCTCACGCCGCCGTCGCCACTCCTAACGCCGTGACATTCCGAGAAACACCGATGATGCTAGGGGCATGGGCGGCTCTGTCACCACACGGTTCGCGATCGCGCTCACCGTTCTCGGGGGCTGCGATGTGGTGTGGGGCCTCGAGCGGGGTGTCGATGCGCGCGTCGATCCCGCGGATCGCCCGCCCGACGTCTCGCTTGTGTGCCTCGCACCATCCGGTCACGACGAGGACCACGATGGAGTCGACGACGCCTGCGACAACTGCCCGCACGTCGCGCAAACCACGTTCTCCGATGACGACACCGACGGCGTAGGCGACGCATGCGATCCGAACCCAGACCGCAAGGATACGCAGATCGCGTTCCTCCCCATGACGTCGATCCCGGCCGGATTCCCGCGAGTGGATCCGGGAACTGGAACCTGGGAGGTGGTCGGTGACTCGGTGCGACTCTCGGGGGCGAACGTGGACGGCGACTACCTCGGCTTCGTCGGCGCGAACACGCGCGACGTCATCGTCGACACAGCGCTCACCATCACCGCCGCGCCAGCCGTCGCCGCCGGGCATTCGCAGAGCGTCGGAGTATGGGCGTCGATCGGCGGCGGGAGCGATCCGACGTTTCCGACCGGTTTCGTCTACGAGCTGATCAGCGTTCCAACCATGCACTTCAGTCACATCACGGAGCTGGACGACACCATGGCGGTCGGCACCATCGCTTCAGGCCCGCTCCCGGAGATCTTCGCGATCGGCACGCGCTACCGCGTCCGCCTCGCATGTCAGGGGCTGACCAGTCCGACTTGCGTCGGCAGCACGCGGTTGTCACCGAGCGGGACGACGTCCACCCTCGCGCTGCCCAGTGGCACGACGCGCGTGGGCAGCGTCGGTCTCCGGGTTCACGGCGATGTCACCGCGGTGTTCGAGTATCTCGTGGTCTACGCGGGACCCGAGTAGCGCGGGCTACTCCTTGATGCCGTGCTTGCCCTTGATCTGCTCGAGAACCTTCGAGTACTCGACATCCCACGCCTGGCTGCCTTCCTCGAGGTTCTTGATCCGATCGCGGACTTCCTGATCGATCGCTTCATCCACCTGCATGTGCTTCTTGCAGATGTCCTTGATCTTGCGGCGGAGCAGCGCGTCCTCGGCGAACACTTCATCGATGTGCCGCGACGACATGAACGCTTCCAGCATCTGGTTCGCGATCCAGGACAGGCCCTCTTCGCCGAGACCAAACTCCTTCTGATCCGCGAGCTGACGCTTGGTCCGACCGAGGTGGCTGTACGGAAGGCCGCGGATCTCCAGGATGTCCTTCGCGCGCTCCGTGAGCTCTTTGTCGAGACGGATGTATTCCTTGAGGACCGAGGCCGCATCCTGCTGCGCCTCGTTGTTGTCGCTCACCTCGATATCACCCGCGTGGGTCATCGTCGTGATGATCTCGGCCGCGATGGTATCGACCTTGCCTGGATACAGTCTCATCTCGCCGGCACTGTAGGGGCCACAGGCTACACATGCAAGGCGCGGCGCATACTCTCGCTTGCATTTTCTGAGGATTTATCGTCGATGTGCACGATCGCTTTTCTCGTCGAAGTTGTCGCCGGCGTTCCACTCGTGGTCGCTGCAAATCGCGACGAGTTGTACGCGCGACCGACGCGACCGCCCGAACGACTGGGCCCCGCGCTGGTCGGCGGTGTCGACGTACTCTCGGGAGGTACCTGGCTCGCGGTTCATCGCAGTGGACGGTTCGCGGCGGTCACGAATCAGCGCGCTCTCGCGACACCGCGATCGGGTCTGCGCTCGCGTGGTCTCGCCGTGAAGGAGCTCGCGGCTGCCGATGATCCACGGGCGTACATCGCGGATCTCGATCCCACGCACTACGCGAGCATGAACCTCGCGTGGGGTGATGCGCACGGGGTCTCGATCGCGTACGGCCGACAAGAGGGCGCACTCGATGTGATCGCGCTTCCCCGCGGCGTTCACGTGCTGTGCAACGACACGCTCGGCGCTCCGGGGTTCCCGCGCGGTGACCGCCTGGGCGCGGCGATCGAGGCGGCGGTGGCGGAAGGTCTCGCATGGCCCGCGCTCATTCCGCGGCTCCGCACGGCGCTCGGCGATCACACGCGCGTGCCGCTCGCGGAGGTTCCACCGTCACATCTACCAGTCGAGCTCGCGCGCGAGCTGACGGCCACCTGCATCCACAGCGATCACTACGGAACCCGCTCGTCGACGATCGTCGCGCTCGGTGACGGGCGGGTGATCGATTACCTCTACACGGATGGCACGCCGTGCACGCATCGCTTGATCGATGGACGCGCCCTCGTGGAGGCCGCATGAGCGAGCCCCGTGCGCGCAAGCTCGTGGTCGCAGGCTTGATCATCGGCGACGACCACAGGGTCCTGATCACGCAGCGCCGCGCTGACCAGAGCCTGCCGCTGCAGTGGGAGTTCCCGGGTGGCAAGGTGGAGTCCGGCGAGGCTCCTGCCGCGGCCCTGGAGCGCGAGCTGATGGAGGAGCTGGGCATCACCGTCCACGTCGGCAGGATCTGGGATGTCCTGTTCCACGCCTATCCCACCTTCGATCTCGTGATGCTGGTCTACGCCTGCCGGCTGGCGGGGCGTTCGGCTCCACCGCGCCCCGTCGAGGTCGCGGATCTGGCCTGGGTGGCCACTTCCGAGCTTCCCGGCGCCTGGGACATCCTTCCGGCCGACCGCCCGCTCGTCGACCGACTCCTGCGCGAGGGCCCGCCCGCTCGTTGACCAGCACCTCGCTTCGCGATGCTGCACGCCCCCACTCGTGGGGCTTGCGTAATTGATTCTATCTCCGTGAGCTGCCTACAATTCGCTGGATGGAAGGCCGCGCCAAGGTCACGAAGGAAGTCCTCTGCGAAGAGGCACGCTTCATCCTCGCCAATGTCATGGCGGAGGCTCGGTACGGCCGTCAGAACCGCTACGACGACATCCGCAGGGTGTGCGAAGGCGCGGTCTCGATCCCGTTCTCCGAGTACATCGGCTTCCTCGAGAAGTCCGGATATCTCCGACATGACCGGGGAAATGAATCCCTCGAGGTCACGCCCGATGGCGAGACGGTGGTCAACGGCGGGAACCTCACGGAGTTCACCGAACGCGCGGTCAGTCACTTCAAGAAGCTGCGGCAGAGCCGAGCGATGGCGATCCCCGGGGCGCAGGTGCCGATGGGGACGCAGTCGGGCGTGCTGTCGTCGTCTCAGATGCGCCCGGCCGAACCGCCGCGCGAACGGGAACGTGAACG
>JAYVLW010000707.1:0-6814 GCA_043759315.1 Myxococcales bacterium | reverse complement strand
CGAACGTGATCATCAACGCGGACGGTGACGTGAAGATCACCGACTTCGGGATCCTAGCCGCCGGTCTGCCACAGCGCCCCGTCGATGTCGCGCGCCTCCAGTACCGCATCCAGTACCTGGCACCCGAGCAGGTCGCGAACGAAGCCACCTCTGCGGCCACCGACGTGTTCGCACTCGGCGTGATCGCCTACGAGCTGGTCACCGGTCAACGCACCTTCCGCGGCGATACTCCGCAGCAGATCGCGCAATCGATCATGGCGGGTCCGCCGTCGGAGCCAGCGCTGCCGCGCCCGATCGTGCGCGTCCTTCATCGCTGCCTTGCTCGCTCGCCGTTCGAGCGATTCCCCGACGCGCGCGCCCTCGCCGACGCCCTCGACGCTGCGCTTCGCGTCGCCCCCGTCCCTGGCACGCGGAAGGACATCGGCGCGCAGGTCAAGACCACGATGGATCGCCTGCAGGAGCTCAACGACAGCGAGATGTCGGGCATGGTCGCGCTGCACGTCGGCACCGGTCCGATCCCACGCCAGCCGCCGCAGATCGAGGTCCCCACGCTGGGGCGCGATGCGCCGGACGTTCCGACCAACGAGTTCGTGCGCCCCGACGTTCCGGTTCCCGGGCCGACTCCCCTCGTCGGTCCCGCAAACACGATGCCGGATCTGCCGAAGCCGATGACCACGATGACCGGTCTCGCGCCGCCACCGATCCCGGTCCCGCCGGGCATCGTCACCGTCGGTCCGCCGCCCCCACCACAACCACGCGACGCACCCGCCACGCTGATCGGGATGAAGGTCGGCGCGGTCCCGACCATCAGGCCGCAGGTTCCCCCGATCCCGCCGCGCCCGGCCACGCCCGCGTCACGTCCACCATCGGCACCGCCGGCCCCGGTCCTGCGCCCCGAGACCGCCGAGCCCACACGCGATCTCGGCCTCGATACGAAGCCGCTGTTCGACGACGTCGAGATCCCCGCGCTCATCGACGATACGAAGAAGGGCATCACGCCTGCCCCCCCCGTCGCCCGCACGCGCACCCGGCCAAGCGATGCACCGACGAGCGAGATGTCGCCGCTGGAGACCGAGTTCCTCAAGGAAGCCGCCGTCCAGCCGGAGGCACAGCTCGAACGCGTGTGGCGCGAGACCTCGGAGTTCCCCGAGGTGAAGATCGAGAATGACGAGGCCGTCGCCGCGGCGGAGGAGCCGATCGCGCCGATGTTCGCGGCACACGCCGCCCCATTGGACATCCCGACGCGGCCGGGCTCCGTGGTGCCGCCCGTGATGCACGGCCGCGCGGGCTCTGTCGTCGAGGGCGATGCCGCGTTGCCATCGCTGAGCGCGGCCCCCGCGAAGGCGACCACGGAGGTCGTCGCGTCTCACGCCCCATCGCCACCGTCCACCCTCGACGGTAAGCCGCTACCGAAGCCGAGCTCGAAGCTGCCGCTGGTCCTCGCGTTCGTGCTCCTTGGTGGTGGTGGTGCCGCCGTCGCCGCGTGGCAGCTGATGAAGTCCGAGAGCACCACGACCAGCACCGGCTCGGGCTCGAGCTCTGTCGCCAAGGCTCCGCTGGATGCCGGGAAGGTCGCGAGCACGCCTGCCGATGCTGCGCGCGAGGATGCGAGGACCACGGCCACCGACGCGGGAACGTCGCCCGCCGTCGACGCGACGCAGGTCGCGAGCGCTCCCGTCGATGCCGCGTCTCCGCCCGTCGATGCGAAGACCGCGGCGCCGCCCGTCGACGCGGGCGTCGCCGTCACACCGAACGGGAACAGCGATCAGCTCTCGATCAGCTCCACCCCCGTCGGCGCCCGCGTCTACCTCGACGGCTCCGATACCGGCGTCACGCCGGTCAAGCTGCCTGGCTCTCCCGATCGCCACACCGTCGCGCTGCTGCTCGCCGGCCACGAGCTCTACATCGCGCAGGTCGATGGGCATGGAACCTTCGCGATCCCGCTCAAGGAAGTCACGCCGACGGCGGGCCCCGCGGGCATCAAGGTCATCAAGTGCAAGGACAAGGACAGGTACTACGTCTTCGTCGACGGTAGACCGACCGGAATGATGTGCCCGACCGAGCGCATCGAGACCGATGTCGGTCCGCATACGGTCGAGGTCTACGACGCTGTCACCGAGGTCAAGAAGAAGTGGGACGTCCTCGTCAAGGACACCCGCCTCTCGGCCCGCGTGAAGGTCGAGTAGTCGTTCGCTGCGGCACTCTTCGTCGACGACCAGCCGCTCAGTCGTCGCCGCCCGCGGCACCTGGATCGTCATCGCCGTCCAGCTTGTGGCGAGGATCGAGGCCGTACTTGCGGATCAGCTCGCGGAGGTGCTTGCGATCGATCTGCGCTTCGCGCGCGGCGGCCGAGAGGTTCATCTTGTGGCGTCGCATCAGATCTTCGATGTACTCGCGCTCGAACATCTCGACGAGCTGGCCCTTGGCCTCCTTGAACGGGAGGTCGGTGCGGATGCCGAGGCTCGGTGCGGCCTCGGAGACGAGGGCGTCCTCGAGGTTGATCGTGTTGCCGCGCGCGAGCAGACACGCGCGCTCCATCACGTTGCGCAGCTCGCGGACGTTGCCCGGCCACGAGTGGCGAACGAGGCGCGCCATGTCCTCCGGCGTGACGGTGAGCCCCGGGCCGAAGTTGTTGACGAAGTGCTGGATGAGCAGCGGGATATCGGTACCGCGCTCGCGGAGCGGCGGGACGGAGACGCGGATGACGGCGAGGCGGTAGTAGAGATCCTCGCGGAACGCCTTCTTCGCGACTTCCGCGCGCAGGTCGCGGTTGGTCGCGGCGACGACGCGCACGTCGATCTTCTCGTAGGTGTTCGAGCCGACCTTGCGCACGGCGCGCTTGTCGAGGACACGGAGGAGCGACGGCTGGAGGTCGAGCGCCATCTCGCCGATCTCGTCGAGGAAGATGGTTCCGCCGTGCGCCTCGGCGAAGGCGCCGCGTCGATCGGTGATCGCGCCGGTGAAGCTGCCCTTCACGTGGCCGAACAGCATCGATTCGATCAGCTCGCGCGGCACGGAGCCGCAGTCGAACACCACGAACGGCCCATCGCGACGCGGCGAGTGGTTGTGAACCTCTTCGGCGATCAGCTCCTTGCCGGTGCCGGTCTCGCCTTCGATCAGCACCGTCGCGGTGGTCGCGCCGACCTCCTCGAGCAGCGTGAACATCTGGCGCATCTTCGTGTCGCCACCGACGATCGTTCCGAACGCCGTCTGCGCGCTGGGCTCGGGATCGACGATCTCCTCGTCTGGGAGGAACTTGATGATGGTGCGGCCGAGCTTGATCTCGGCGCCGAAGCCGATCGAGATGCGTTCGAACCGAGAGCCCTGGATGAAGGTGCCGTTGGTCGACCCGCAGTCGATCATCATCACCTCGTCGCCGACCAGCTGCGCCTCGACGTGCTTGCGCGAGACGGTCTTGTCGGTGAGGACCAGGCTGCACTGCGGGCCGGAGCCGAACGAAACCGGTTCACGTGCACTGGTCAGGCGGACCGCTTCACCGCGATCAGGGCCCTTGATCACGATGAAGATGCCGCCCTGAGTCTGCCGCGAGTAGGACGGCGCGTCGTCGAGCAACGCCGTTACGTTGGAGCGATCCTTCGACATCTTCTCCCGGCCACGCCATCGTAGCCCTGGGTGCTACGGCTGTAAATACGCGCCCGGCCTACTTCTTCCCTGGCTCCTCGGTCTTCGGCTCCTGCTTCGGCGGCTTGTCGGACTGCTTCACGCCGACATCGGGGCCTGACATCGCAACGACGGCCGCGGCGATCCCGGCAGCGAGCAGGACGAGGACGACGATCAGCCACGGCATCTTCGACCTGGTGCCGCGGCGGGCCCGGGTGGATTGGCGAGGGACCGCCGGCGTGGCCGCGATCCGCATCCCGGCGGGCGCCTGCGACGCCTGCGGGGCACGCCGCGGCGCGGTGGAGACGCTGTCCATCGGATCGGCGCGCAGCGGCGCCTCACCACGCGGTGGGGTCGAATCGAACGCCCGTGGCCCCGAGTCGAGGCGCGGTCCGGCGCTGAGATCGACCAGGGGCTTCGCGCCATCGGAGCTCTCGAGATCCATCATGTTGATGATCGACGTCAGCTCGACGCCCGCGAACTTGCCCACCTCTGTCTTCGGTCGCGACTGCCGGTCGGCGGTCTTCGTCCGTGCGAGCGCGATCGAGTGGATCGAGACCGGCCCCATCCCGAGATCTTCATCGTCCTGGTCGGGCTCCTCGTCGTCGCTCGCGTCGTAGACCTCGGTGCCGGCGCGCTTGCCCTCGGCATACCCGAGATCGTCATCGCCATCGTCGTCGCGCCACTGATCGATCGGCCCGCAGGTGTCGAGCAGCTCGCGCGCGAGCTCGGGCGCCGCGATCAACAGGCCGTGCCGATGCGCGAGGCGCGACAGTGCCTCGTTGAATTCGCCGGCGGTCTGATAGCGATCGTCGGGCGAGATCGAGAGCGCCTTCCTCATGATCGCATCGAGATCCGCCGGGACGCCGGGCACCTTCTTCGAGATCGGTGGCACGGGCTGCGAGTAGATCTCCTCCGCGGACGTGGTCAGGCCCGCATGCACGAACAGGCGCTCTCCGGTCAGCACCTCGAACATGCACACGGCGAGCGAGTAAAGATCGCTGCGGTGATCGAGCGGCTCGCTCCTCGCCTGCTCGGGCGACATGTAGCCGATCTTTCCCTTCACCTTGTAGAACAGCGAATTGTGCGTCGACGCCTTCGCGATGCCGAAGTCCGTCAGCTTCACCTCGCCCGTGTACGAGACCAGGATGTTGGATGGCGAGACGTCGCGATGGATGAGCTTCAGCGGCTGACCGTCGAAGTCGCGCTTGACGTGCGCGTAGGCGAGTGCCGACAGCGTCTCGCGGCAGATCCGGATCGCCGCCGCCGGTGAGAACCGCTTGCCGCGACGCCGGGCCCGCTTGATCAGCGTGCGCAGATCGCCGCCGGGCAGGTACTCCATCACGATGAAGTACTCGCCACCCGCGGTCACGAGATCGATGGTGTGGACGATGTTGGCGTGGTCGAGCGTGGCCGACAGCTTCGCCTCGCGCAGGAACAGGTCGATGAACTCCTCCTGCTGGGTGAACTCGGGGAGGAGTTGCTTCAGCACCACCTCCATTTCGAACCCGCCCGCGCCGAGCTTCTTGCCGACGTAGATCGCGCCCATCCCGCCCTCGGAGAGGTGCTCCAGGACGACGTAGCGATCGATCGGTGCGCCCCCAGCGTCGACCATGACGGGCGCAGTGTAACATCGCAGGACCGTGGGCGAAGGGGACGGCTACCGGCTCGGGCCCGTGCGAGATGCACGCACGCGCGACGAGCGGGTCAAGCAGGGCGACCTGGCCGGTGCCGTGGGCGATGCTGCAACCACGGCAAGCGCGCTCGCCTTGGCGACCGAGCACGTCGAGCGTGCGCGCGCGGCGCTCACCGCGGCGGTCACCGCACGTCCTCCGCGAGGGTCAGCAGCGGCGATGATGCGCGCCGAGCAATTCGTCCTCCGCCGGCGCAAGGAGCTCGATCAGGCGATCGATGCCCAGCTCCGCGCAGGTGCCGTGCATCGCGGCCAGCTCGCCGAAGTCGACACCGCGCGCGGCAGGCTCGCGCACGCCCGCGGCCAGCGCGAGGTGATCGAACGACACTTCGCACGATGGCGCACCGAGCGCCGCAAGCTCGCGGAACGCCGGGAGGATTGAGGCGCCGCTGCAACCAGCCCCGGCCACGCGTGTCCACCTGGCATGCGCACACTGCTCGCCGCCGCCCTGCTCCTTGGAATGTCCACCACCGCGTTCGCCCAGCCCGCCAAGGCCGCGGACGTCCAGACCATGGCGACGGATGACTGCGCCAAGGCGCGCAAGGCCGGCAAGACCTGCGTTCTCTCGATCACGGACGACGACGACATCATCGGCACGGCGCCGACCTACGGCGACACGAACAGCGCCTTCGTCCACTTCGGCGACCACGAGAGCCTGATCAAGCTCCGGTACGACTTCATCCCCGAGATCCTGCGGACCGCAGAAGACATCGACTGACGAGGTCGCTAGTATCGGCGTCGTGCGCCGGTTCTTGCTGCTCGTCGCGATCCTCGCCCTCGGCGCCGCGCTCGGTTGTACCGAGCCGCGCAGCGCCGCGTGCAAGGAGGTCTGCAAGCGCGAGGCGGAGTGCGTGGACACCACCGCCAGCAAGATGCCGTTCGACGAGAAAGAATGCGTCGCCGCGTGCGCCGCGCTCGAGAACGATGTCGCGGATAATGGCGCCAAGGTGAAGCGCCATCTCGACTGCGTCCACAAGCAGCAGGCGTGCGCCGCCGTGCTGGAGTGCAAGTAATGCTCTCCGCAACCAGCACGCGGCCGTTCGGTCAGAGCACGCTGAAGACCACCATCTTCCTCGAGCGCCGGTTCCGGGCGCACCTCGTGGTCCGCGATCGCCTGCTCTATGACTCCACGTACGCGCCACCGGCGAAGAAGCCGAGCGCGTTCGTTCATCTGTACGCGCAGCTCACGGGCTCGTTCTCCGTGGATCGCGGGCCCGCGACGGTCGGCCCGCAGGCCTACGTGCTCGCCGAGACCGAGTTCGACCGGATGATGCCCGGCTCGCCCACGTTCCAGTCGTCGGGCGCGCCCGGGACGATCGTCGAGCTGCGAGTCCCCGCCACGTCGCTGCGCCTCCCGATCGGGCTCCGCAACGGTCAGATCAAGCTCCCGACCGCGGTGTGGGATGCGTACGCGGCGCTCGAAGCGGCGCCGGGCGACCAGGCGCTACACCAGCTGATGGTCCGCCTCGGTGAGGCCGACGTCCTGTCGAAGGATCTCAC
>JAYVLW010000706.1:0-4663 GCA_043759315.1 Myxococcales bacterium | reverse complement strand
AACCTCGCGGCGAAGCATGCGTTGATCGCGCAGGCCCAGAAGATCGCGAGCGCGGCCGGCGAGGGCACGTGGGGCAAGGCGATCGGCGAGATCAAGGATCTCCAGGCGAAGTGGAAGGAGATCGGGTACGTCCCGCGCCGCGACGCCGATACCGTGTGGAAGGCGTTCCGCGCCGCGTGCGACTCGCTGTTCACGAAGCGCGACTCCGCGCGTGACGCCGAGGCCAACGCGCACCGCGCCGAGGTCGACGCGCTGAAGGCGGAGATCGCCGCCGTCGTCGCCGGTGGCGAGGACGTGGTCGCCCGCGCGATCGCCGTGCGTGCGAAGGCGCGCGAGGCGGGCGTGCTCGGCGCCGAGTCCGTCGCGATGGTCCAGCACCTGATCGCGACCGCACCCGACGCGATCAAGGGTACGGAGCTCGATCCCGCGCAGCTGCGCGGCAAGCGCGACAAGCTGATCGCGAAGGCCGAGGAGCTGCTCCCCAAGCAGGCACCGCAGGCCACGGCCGCCGGCGATGTCGCCGCGCAGCTCAAGGCGGCGATGCGCAAGAACGCGTTCGGCGATCTGCGGTTCTCGGGGCGCGACCCCGTGGAAGTGATCGACGAGCTACGCGCGAGCTGGGCGGAGATCGGGCCGATCCTCGACGTCGAGGATCGCGCGCAGGTCGAGCGCTTCGAGGCCACCGTCGCGAAGGTCCTCGATGCCGCGAACGTGCGCATCGACGCGAAGGCCGAGGGTGGCGAGCCGCGCGAGCGCCGGCGCCGGAGCGAGCGACCCGGCGCGAACCCGCCGATGTCGAGCGAGCCCTCGGCGATCGCCGAGATCGTGGCCACCCAGACCGCGATCCCGCAGTCGTCGAACATCACCTCCGTACCCGATGCCGCCGCAGACGCCGTCTCCGCGATCACGCCGGAGGAGAGCACGCAGAACAACTCCATCCCGCAGTCGGCGCATGATGCGGTGACCCAGCCCGCGCGCCTGCCCCCCGAGATGCCCGCGGACATCCTGCCCGTCGTCGCCACCCACCTGCCGGCGCCGCCGTCGCGTGCGAAGGCGCCGACGACCGTGCCGCCGATGGACGCCGTCGATGACGGCTGGGACATGGGCGACGAGGATCCGACCGGCGGCAAGGTCGCGGAGACGCCATCGTCGACCGTGATGGCCGGTGACGGCTCGGTCGAGGGCGACGGTCTCGATCAGGTCGACTGACCCTGCCGCGCGCGCTGTCCAACGTCGTCGGCTTCGATGACTCGCCGTTTCCGTTCGAGCATCGTGGTGATGTGCGCGTGGTCGGCGCGGTGTGCGCGCGCACGCGCCTCGACGGGGTGCTCGCGACCACGGTGCGGCGCCGAGAAGTGGCGGCTGATCGAGAGCTGCGGCCCGCTCGAGAAGCTCGGCGCCCTGTGGGTGCAGCGCATCGGTCTCACCGCGATCGAGGCGGCGGAGCTGCTCGCCGCAACCACCTCGCACGGCAACATCCCCGAGCCGCTGCGGCTCGCGCACATCATCGCCGGCGGCGTCGAGCTCGGTGCGAGTCGCGGACGCCCCTGAGCGGGGCGGTTCACCCACCCGTACCCGTCCGTACCCATCGGGTACCTGTGCGTTGGCCGCGCGGAGGGCGATGGTGAGGGGCATGACGACGAGCGGCTCCGACCAGGCGACACGATTCGGCGGTTCGCTCGCCGAGTTCCATCTTGGACACCTGCTGGGGACCCTCGAGCGGCTCCGGCGCTCCGGTCGTCTCAGGCTCCGTTCCCGAGGGGCGACCGCGGCGATCGACTTCGTCAGGGGCACGATCGTCGGTGCGAGCTGCGAGGTGAAAGCATCGGCGTACGAGACCCTGCTGCTCCTGCTCGACTGGCGCGAGGGAACGTTCGAGCTGGTCGAGCTATGCGGGGAGAACCGGCTGTACGCGGTCGCGACCAGCCAGGAGCTGGTCCTCGAGCATGCCTGCCGGCAGGATGTCGCAGCGCGGAAGGCCCGGCGCGGGGGCCGCGAATGCGACACGCTCCGGCTCGTCCGCACCTCGGCTTGCGGCGGCAGCTAACCGCGATCGCTCGCGAGCACCCCGCGCAGCGTGACCGCGCCGACGACCACGAGACCTCCGACGAGGGCCCACGCCCCGGGCCGCTCGCCGATCGCGAGCGCGACCCACAGCGGGGACAGGATCGGCTCGATCACCGGGATCAGCATCGCCTCGAGGGCGGTCGCGTGGCGGATCGCCCACGCGTAGCAGAGGTACGCGATCGCCTGCTGCCCGATGCCGAGGCCGAGGAGCGCGAGCCATCCGGTGGCCTCGGGGGGCGCGTGCAGCGCCATGAACGGCGCGCCGATCACGGCGCCGAGAAGGTTGCCGAGCAGGAGGGACCGCAGCGGGTCCAGGTTCGCGAGCGCGACCTTGCGCAGCGACATCGCCGAGAACGCGAAGGCCACGCCGGCGCCGAGCGCGACGAGGTTGCCGGCGACGTGATCCAGGGTGAGCTGCTCGAAGAAGAACAGCGTGATCCCGCCGAGCACGAGGAAGATCGTGATCCAGTCGAGCCGCGAGGCGCGCTCGCCGAGGAACCACGCGCCGAGCAGCGCGATCCACACCGGCGCGGAGTACTGGATCAGGATCGCGTTCGCGGCGGTGGTCAGCTTGTTCGAGAGGATGAACAGGCCCGTGGTCGCGGCGAGGGCGACCGCGGCCCCCCACTCCGCGCGCGTGATGCGCCGCAGCGACGGGCGGCGCACCAGCCACAGGGTCGCGGCGGCGATCGCGCTGCGGGCCGACCAGATCGCGAGCGGGTGCCAGTCGACGAGCTTGATCAGCACGCCGCCGGTGCTCCAGCACAGGCCGCACACGAGTAGGAGGCCGAACGCACGCCGGTGCTCCGCGGGGGTGCTCACGACCGGGCAGAGGATAGGTCGATTGCTCGCCCGGGGTGGAACGTTCCGGGCCAAGATGCGCGCGTGCGGACCATCCTGGCAGTTGCCGTTCTGGTGCTCGCAGCGCCGACCGCGCGCGCCGAGCGCTCTGCGACGTTCAACCTCGGTGGCATGATCGGCGGTGTCGAGCATCGCGTCGCCGAGGCGACCGAGATGCAGCCGGCGGGTGGGCCGCGACTGACGCTGTCGTTCGAGCACCCGCAGCCGAACGCCCAGGCCGGAACGATCGCGGACGTCACGCTCGTGCCGGAGCTCACCGCCGCCGCGGTAGTGGATGCCGATCGCGGCGAGGCGCTGATCGGCGTCGGTGTGCGCGGCGAGGTGCGGCTCGCCCAGCACGGCGGCGCCGGTCTCCACGTCGCGTTCTACATCGCAGGCCGCGCGCTGATCATCGGCAGCACCACGGATCCGGCCGGCGAGCTCGCGATCGGAGAGTACGTGTACCTGACGAAGCGACTCCGGCTCGGCGGGGAAGGCAGCCTGATCCTCCGGCGCAGCGACGAGTTCATGGCGACCTCGGGCCAGCAGCACGGGATCATGGCCACCGCGTATCTCGGCTTCGCCATGTGACGTATGGTTCGTCGGCCGTGTCGCTCCTGACCTCCGACGATCTGTTCCTGTTCAACCAGGGTACGCACCACCGCCTCTATCAGAAGCTGGGGGCGCACCTCACCGACGGCGGGACGTCGTTCGCGGTGTGGGCACCGAACGCCCGCGGCGTCAGCGTGATCGGGGACTGGAACGGCTGGCGCGCCGAGGCCGATGCGCTGCGGTCGCGGGAGTCGTCGGGGATCTGGGAAGGCACGGTGAGCGGCATCGGCCACGGCGCGCGCTACAAGTACGCGATCGTCGGCCCCGACGGTGTCACGCGGGAGAAGGCGGATCCGTTCGCGACGCGCGCGGAGCATCCGCCGGCGACGGCCTCGGTGGTGTGGCAGGCGCAACACGTGTGGGCCGACGACGAGTGGATGTCGACACGCGGGTCTCGGATCGCGCATCGTGCGCCGGTCTCGATCTACGAGCTGCACCTCGGCTCGTGGCGGCGCGATCACGGCGAGGTGCTCGGCTATCGCGAGCTCGGGCGGCAGATCGGCGAGCACTGCGGCAACCTCGGCTTCACGCACGTCGAGCTGATGCCGATCCTCGAGCATCCGTTCTACGGTTCGTGGGGCTATCAGGTGACCGGCTTCTTCGCGCCGACCACGCGCTACGGCGCTCCCGACGATCTGATGGCGATGATCGACGGCCTGCACCAGCGCGGCATCGGCGTGATCATCGACTGGGTCCCGGCGCACTTCCCCACGGACGCGCACGGCCTCGGCATGTTCGACGGCACGCACCTGTACGAGCACGCGGATCCGCGGCGCGGCTTTCACCCCGACTGGACGAGCCTCATCTTCAACTACGGCCGCCACGAGGTGAAGTCGTTTCTGATCTCGTCGGCGGTGTCGTGGCTCGACCGCTATCACATCGATGGCCTGCGCGTGGATGGCGTCGCGTCGATGCTGTACCGCGACTACTCGCGTAAGCCCGGCGAGTGGGTGCCGAACGAGGACGGCTCGAACCACGACCGCGATGCGATCGCCTTTCTCCAGGACATGAACCGCGCGGTCTACGCGGCCTACCCCGACGTCCAGACGATCGCCGAGGAGTCCACGGCGTGGGGCGGCGTGTCGCGTCCGCCCGAGCACGGTGGCCTGGGCTTCGGCTACAAGTGGGACCTCGGCTGGATGCA
>JAYVLW010000705.1:0-3760 GCA_043759315.1 Myxococcales bacterium | reverse complement strand
ACGTCTTCTCGGTCGAGATCGAACCTCCCTGCAAGTCGGCCCGAGATCCGTTGAAGCTCGGTATCGCCGTCTCGATCGGAGTCCCCGAGGGCGAAGGTGCCTTTGATCGTCGCGGGTCGTTCGCGCACGAGGGTCTGCTCGCCGAACGCACCGCCGCCGAGGTTGCGCTTGTAGTACCAGCAGCCATCAACCTCGGCGAGGATGCCGGCCAGACCCTCGCCATAGAGATCGACGAACGTGTGGTACCGACCTGCGAAGCCGGCCGGGACATCGTCGAAGTGATCGATCATGGCCTCGACGCTTTCGGTGCCGGTCGGGGCGTAGGCCATCCGCAGCGGCGGCACGCGGAGTGACGAGCCGTCGCGCCGGTATCCGATGCGGGTGACCTCTCGCAGCGTGCTACCAGAAGGATCGAGATCGTGGGTTAGCTCGAAGGCCGTGACGAGCGTCGGGCCCGGTCCGAGCTCGGCGAACTCGTGAGCGATCAGAATCCGCCGGCACAGGCGGTACGTGCGCAGCGGGAATCCACCGCGGTGATCCGATAGAGGATCCGGTCGCAGCAACCACGGGCGGTCCGGAGAGAGCGAGACGCCTCCGTGATCGCCGTAGTCGAACACGACCTGGAAACACCAGCGCACGTGGGGCGGATGCGCGCCAGCGAGGACATCGTCCGCCAGCACCACCGGTGCCGTGTTGCCGTACCGGATGCGCTTGAGGTAGCGCTGGGCTACCGAAGGCGTGCGCTGTTCGAAGGGTGCAGCACGATCCACGCCGTCGAGTGTCTCGGCTGCGTATTCGTACCAGACCGCGTTCCCGTGGGGATCGACCTGGACCTCGGGCAACCAGACCAGCGTGCGACTCGGATCCTCGCCATCCGCGATGCGAGCCTCCGAGCCCGGCCGAGCACCGAAGACGGTGATCACGTTGTTTGCGTCCCGCGTGCGGAAGTGGACGCGTCCAGTCCCCACGTGGATCCAGCGCTCGACACGCACCGCGCTCCCCCCACGTCGACTACGCAAGAACAGCACGGCCCACTCTCCGACCGTGATCCCGCGGCGGAGGCCGGCGGAGTCCAACCAAGGGACCAACTCGTCGCCGTTCAACTGGTAGGGATCCGAACCATCCCAGCGCGGCAATCGATCGCGCAGATCCAGTCCGATCACAGGCAGCCCCGACAGATTCCATCCCGCACCGAATCCCGTGTTGCCTCGGCCCGACGTGTAGACGAGTGCTACCTCCGGACGCAGGCTCGACCGACTTGCGGGCGTGGAAATCGGAATGGTGAGCGAAGCCGCGCCGGTGAACCCGGCCACGTCGATGCGATGCGCGACGCCGAGATCTTCGACGCTCTTGCCTCCAAGCTCGAACGACATCGCCGCCGACGATCTCATCACGACCCGGGCAGCAACACAATTCCTCCCGCGCAAGCTCGGCCGCTGCTTGGCATATCGAGTGGCATCATGGCCGATGAATCCATCGCTCCAACGCATGAGCGGCTTCGAGCGCCGACACGATCGCGATCTCGGGTTCGGGGCTCGGACGCCGGCCGAGATCCATGCAGAAATCCATGGCGAGCGCCCTCACCGCGGCCGACCGCAACTCCTCTATCACCGAGAAACACGGTGACACGAGCCTCGTGTACGCGTCGATCGCGAGGATCACTAAGCTGAGGAAGAACAGATCCCCTGCATGCGGATCGCGCGAGGTCAGCACGCGATCAGCTCGCGGATCGAGCTCCTCGATCCAGAAGGAATCCGAGAGCTCCTCAAGATCCGCTTCCGGGGACACCGCGTAACGCCGATCAAGGCTGACGCCTGCAACGTCTTCGAGGAGTGGGATCCAATCGATGGATCGCGTTCGCCCCAAATGCAGCCTATCGGTGAGAATGTGATAGCTAGAAACGACCGTGTTCAGCAGGTCATTCGCATTATCAACCCTGCTCGGGCTCATCCGCCACCTCGCCCGAAGAGCCCACGGGCTTCACGTCCCGCCGACGTGAGCACGACAACACGAAGCGTCGCGATGCGGCTCCAGGCGTCGACGTCGACCGTGTACGCCAGTGGAAGCTCGCTGATCTTCCTGCCGCCCAATTCGAACGTCACGCCTTGTGAACGGTAGCACCCAGGGCCGTTCGACCGGTTCAGCGATTGCTGACAAACCTCGATGCGACCGACGGCCGGATCTTGGCTTCCGCGCCGTCTCGCAACTCAAGACTCGGGACCCGAGCGATTCGATTCAGATTGAGGCCGCGCCGGCCTGCGATGATACGATCGGCTGGTGGGGAAGGCGTGGGCACCTCCGCTGAGGCCGATCACAGCGTCGCCGTCGACGCGTGAGCGAATCGACCAAACCTGGGTGGTGTCGCTTCTCGTGCTCGCGTGTCTTGGAGCGGTGATCGCGAGCCTGTTTGCGCTTGCGTGGTTCACCGCGCAGTTGCCGAATGGCCAGGTCAGCGGGTTCGCCGGGGTGAACGAGCTCTCCATCGATCTGCGATCGGTTTCGACGTGCGCTCAGGCGCCAGGTCCGTACTGCCATACCCCGCTGACGTCGATGGCTCAGTACTCGGGCTTCCAGCCGTACTCGACACTGTCGACTGTGACGTTCTGGGCAAGTCTGGTCTTTGCTGCGTTCGTCGTGCTCCAAGCCGGTTGGCGGTTTGCGATCGACCGCGCGAACAAGAAGCTCAACATCATCGGGTACGTCGCGGGCCCCGTGACGATGTTGTGTGCTTTCGCGACCGCGTACGTCTTCGGTCCCGAGTTCGGATCCTTTGACATCCGGCCCACGATTGCGCCTGTAGTGCTCGTGCTCGGCTGTGCGCTGGGAATCGTCGCGCTGTACTTCACCGGCAGGCCCCCAACAGCCGAAGCCGCAAGGGACACCGTTCCCCGGGCACGTGCGCGGCTTGCGCAATCCAAGCAGTAGTTGCGGCGCTGCCCTGGTTAACCGTCAGACGGTCCAGAATGGCCGCGCGCGGTCGGGGGTGCGTCGGCCAAACGATCGAGTGTCCTGCGGGCATCGCCCACGCCTCGATATTCGCCGTATCTCCGTCGAGCGCCGGTTTCCACCATTCGGACGCTGGGGCCAGTCGACGACCAAAGGCGACACCCAATCGAGGGCGTCTTTCGGGCAAGTCCGATGAGAAAAACGGGCTAGTGGACGCAACGTGTGTGCCAGAAATCTACGCCACCGTCCTGTTCGAGAACTTCGTGCGCCTGATCGACTCGAGCCATCTGGTTGCAATGCCATCGGATCCAGCCCAGAGCCCGACCGAGATCAACTCACGCCATGAAAAGCGGCCTCCAGCTCGCCCATATCTCCAGGAGGAGCGTTCCATGTTCGAGTCCATCGTCTCCAAGCTCACCAACTTCATCCACACCGCCGTGCGCGCCATCGCCGCCCTCGGGCGTCCCGCACTCTGGCTGACGGTTGCCGCGATCCTCGCAGTGTTCCTGGTCTAGTGGCCATGGCGCCCTCGAACTACAACCCCGCACGTGCGCACGTCGCGCAGCGCGACGTCGGCGGAGATACCGACGAAGTGCTCGACGCGCGCGGAGTGATGGCGCTCCTCGGCCTTGGCCGGAACGCGATCTACGCTGCATGCGCGCGGAACGAGATCCCACATCGTCGGATCGGCAAGGCTCTGCGTTTTCGAAAGTCGGCGGTCATGCGATGGTTGGACTCGTGTGGTCGTTCGCGGAGCGCGCAGGAAGGGCAGTAAGATGCCAGTCAAACGCGACATGCGAACCGGACGGTGGTT
>JAYVLW010000704.1:0-11846 GCA_043759315.1 Myxococcales bacterium | reverse complement strand
AGGAGCTCAAGGCGCCGCTCGCGAAGATCGATGACGTGGCGATCACGCTCGGCGAGTTCCAGGAGCGGATCAACCGCCAGTCGCCGTACATCCGCGCGCGCTACACGTCGCTCGAGCAGAAGAAGGAGTTCCTCGACTCGCTCGTCCGGTTCGAGGTGCTCGCGAAGGAAGCCTATCGCCGCGGCCTCGACAAGGATCCCGAGGTCGTTCGCACGATGAAGCAGGTGATGATCCAGAAGCTGATGCGCGACGAGTTCGACGCCAAGGTCACGGCGGAGACCGTCCCCGAGGCGGAGATGAAGGCGTACTACGACGCGAACCTCGCCGAGTACGTGAAGCCCGAGGAGGTCCGGGCCTCGGCGATCATCCTCAAGAACCGCGCCCAGGCGGATCGCGTCGCGCTCGAGGCGAAGGGCGATGCCGGCAAGACCAACAAGGGCTTCCGTGACCTGGTGATGAAGTACTCCGCCGACGAGGACACCAAGCTCCGCGGCGGCGATCTCCGGTATTTTGACGCCGCGACCAAGGACCTCCCCGCGCCGGTCGTGAAGGGAGCGTTTGGCCTCATCAACACCGGCGATGTCTCGGGCGTGCTCGATGCCGGCAACGGCAACTTCTACGTGCTCAAGCAGACCGGACGGCGCAAGTCGCTCACCAAGTCGTTCGACGACGCGAAGCCGGCGATCCGCAACAAGCTGTTCCGCGACAATCGACTGAAGGCGCAGAAGGACTTCGTCGACAAGCTGCGCACCAGCGCGAAGATCGAGGTCAACGAGGCCAACCTCGGCAAGGTCCGGATCGATACCTCGATGACCCAGGACGACGGCCGTGGCCACGATCTGACCCCACCCGCCATGGGCGGTGCGGTGTCCCCACCCCCTCCCCCGCTCGCTCCGTCTCCTGATCCGGCTGATCCCGGCAACCCGTCGCCCGTCCCGTGAGTCCAATGTTCGTGCGCAAGCTCTCGATCCTGCTCTCGGTCCTGATCCTCGGTCTGGTTCCGGTCGTCGCGACGGCGGCTCCCGAGGACAAGGCCGACAAGCCCTCCGAGAAGACGAAGTCGCCAAACGCGGGCAAGAAGATCATCTTCGAGCGGGTCGTCGCGGTGATCAACGACTCGATCATCCTGCGCAGCGAGCTCGAGGCGCGCATGGTGCCGGTGATTGGCGAGGCGCAGCAGATCGCCGATCTGAAGGAGCGCGAGCGCCGGATCGACAAGCTGCGCGGCCAGGTGCTCGACGAGATGGTCAACGAGGAGCTGATCGTCCAGGCAGCCGAGGCCGCCAAGATCGAGGTCGAATCCAGCGAGGTCCAGGCCGCGCTCGACGAGATCAAGTCCTCCAACAACCTGGACGACGCCGCGCTCGCGCAGGTGCTCGCCGCCCAGGGCTACACGCTCGGCAACTACAAGACCGATCTCCGTCGTCAGCTGCTCCGCCTTCGCGCCGTCAACCAGCTCGTCGCGCCGAAGGTCACCATCACGGACGAAGATATCAAGGCGCGGTACGACGAGATGCAGCGGCGCAGCGCGTCGGTCAGCGCCGTCAAGCTGTCCCACATCCTGTTCAAGCTCCCCGAGCATCCCACCGAGCAGCAGCTCACCGAAGCGAAGGAGAAGGCCGCGATGGCCATCGCTCGCACGAAGAACAACGAGGAGTTCGCGAAGATCGCGGGTGAGGTCTCCGACGACACCGGCACCAAGGCGACCGGCGGCGAGCTCGGCTGGTTCCAGCGCAACTCGCTGGCCAACCCCGAGTGGGAGCCGATCGTGTTCGCGATGGAGAAGGGCGATGTACGCGGACCTGTGATGGGACCGCAGGGCATGCACGTGTTCTTCGTCAGCGAGGTCAAGAAGTCGGACCTCAAGCAGTTCCCCGAGATGAAGGAGCAGCTGTCCCGGGAGCTGCGCCGTCACGAGATGGACAAGCAGACCCAGACCTGGCTCGACGAGCTGCGCAAGAAAGCGTACATCGACATCAAGCTGCAGTGAACCGCTGCACCCTCGCACGGGTCACCCGCCCACGGAGTTGGCACGCGCGAGCACCGAGACGTGTCGCGCAGGTAGTTCGGGCAGGTGCGAAACGACGATTCGGATCCATCCTTTTTGGGATGGACGCGCTTACAATGGGGCCGAGGGATCATCGTGGCCGACAATCGCCGTTCATCCACCCGTCACGTCGTTTCGATCGTCGGAAAGCTCGCGATGGGCACCCAGCCGAACGGGGACTGCACGATCGTCAACCTCTCCCTCGGCGGCGCGCTGATCGCGCAGACCAAGCGGCACCCGATGGGCGCGCGCTGCAACATCGCCTTCCGCGTTCCGACGATGGAGGAGCCGATCGAGGTCGGTGGGACGGTGCGGTGGTCCGACGAGACGAGCGTCGGGATCCAGTTCGACGGACTGCGTGCGCGTGACGTATGGGCGTTGAACGAGTACTTCAAGACGTTCGTCGACGGCTGACCCTCGCCGCGATCGTGTCGATCGTCGCGTCGATCGTCGCTTCGGGGGCGTTCGGCGCGGCAGCAGATGCAGCGCCGAAGCCGCGCGAGCGCGTCGCCGTGATCGACCTCGGACCGGCCGATGGTGGCGCGATCCGCGGGCGACTCGCCGGCGTGCTGGTCGGCGGCGGCCTCGAGGCCGTCGTCGGTGATGGCGTCGAGGATGCGCTCGCCGGCGAGGCGGCCGACAAGGATACCGTGCAGCTCGCCGCGGCGATGGCCGAAGCGCAGCGCGCGTACGGGGCGCTCGACTGCGGGGCCGCGCTCGCTGCGGCGAAGATCGGTGTCGGCATCGGCGCCGCTCGCCAGGCGGCGGGCCTCGCGGTGCCGGAGCTGCCACGCGCATGGACGTACGTCCTGTTGTGCGCCGACCGCGCACAGACGCTCGATGAAGCGATGCATGCGGCCACGGCGCTGCGCCGGCTTGGTGGGAGCGCCGAGGTTCCGAACGACCTCTGGGCGAAGTACCCGGAGGTCGATACGCTGCTCGATCACGAGCTATTTCCTCTCGAGATCACCACGGCCGCCCCCGGCGCCGAGATCTGGGTCGACTTCCGGCGTGTCGGCGTCTCGCCCGTGAAGACGTTCGTCTCGTCGGGAGAGCACGTCATCGCGGCCGCGCGGGGAACACAGCGCGGCTGGGCGGCGGGGACCGGCGTGAAGACGCAGACCACGCTCGCGATCCCGATGGCTGATCAGGCGGCCCCGACGGCCGAGCTCGCCGCGCTGATCGCCGCGTGGAAGGGCGCCTTGCCTGCCCCTGCCGAGCTCGGTGCGGTGCTCGTGAAGGTCCACGCGCGGGTCGCGTTGATCCGCCGCGGCAACACCCTCGAGGCATGGGGGCGCATCGGTCCCGGCGAGGTGCCACGTCGCCTGGGCGGCGAGGACGGGACCGGGCCGATCTCCGATGCGGATCGGCTCGTCGGGCTGATCACCGATCGCGTGCGGACCTGGAACGACCGCGCGCCCGATCCGGATCAGCCGCTGCTCGTCGAGGATCCCGACCACCGCGGGCGCAAGGCCGGTAAGTCCGAGGAGCCCACGCGGTGGTGGGTCTACGGCGCGTTGCTCGGTGCGGCGGCCATCGGCCTCGGCGTGATGTACGCGTACGACAGCGCGGAGAACACGCAACACGTGGAGTTGCACTACCCGTGAAGGCGTTGATCGCGCTGCTGGTCGCGGTGTTCGGCTGGCTGTCCATCGCGGACGCGGCGCCAAGCCTCGTCCCGGCGGCGAGCCGTGGGCGGATCACGGTGTACGCCGAGCCCGGGCTCGAGGACGCGGCGACCGCGCTCGCCAGCGGCGCGGAGGCAGCGCTCGCGCGGATCAGCGCCGACCTGGTCGACCTGCCGACGCCTCGGGCGATCGAGGTGCGGCTGGTGCGCGATTCGCGCGATCTGCCGGACGTGGCGCCCGGCGGCCGCGGTGCGCCGGAGTGGGCGATCGGCGTCGCGTATCCAGATCTCGGGATCATCACGGTAGCGCTGCGGCGCGGCCCGGTCGCGGTGGACGCGATGAGCACCCTCAAGCACGAGCTCGGACACATCGCGCTCGGAGTGGCGATCGGAGATCGCGCTCCCCACTGGCTGCACGAAGGCTTCGCGTACCAGCACTCGGGCGAGTGGTCGTGGGAGCGCACCGAGACGCTCGCCGGAATGGCCTGGTTCGGCGGCATCGTTCCCTTGTCGGAGCTCGACCGCACGTTTCCTGCGGCGGAGATGCCGGCGAACCGTGCGTACGCGGAGAGCTACGACTTCGTCGGGTTCCTGTCGCGCCGCGGTCGCTGGGAGGACAAGCAGGACGATGGCGACCGGTGGCCGTTCCGCAACTTCCTCACGGCGGTGGGGCAGACCGGTGATCTCGATCGCGCAGCGAAGTCCGCGTTCGGCAAGCCGCTGCACGAGCTGTTCGAGGAATGGCGCAGCGATCTGACGACGCGCTACATGCTGCTGCCGATCGGTCTCCTCGGACTCGCCGTATGGATCCTGTGCGCGGTGCTGCTCTCGCTGGCATTCCTGCGACGGCGCCGACAGAATCGCCGGCGCCTCGCGATGTGGGATGCGGCGGAGGCGGCGGAGGATGCAGAGATCGCGGCCCAGGTCGAGGCGCTGTCCGCGCCTCCGTCGATCGTACCGACACAGCTCCTCAACTGAAGCCGCCCGCATCCCGGGCCGAACATCCGACGGATCAGGCGTGCGCGACGGTGGGCCGCCACAGGAGCCACACCAGCGATCCCGGGATGACCCATACACCGAGGGTGATCGCGACCTGCGCGTAGCCCTCGAAGTGGGTGACCGCCATCCCGATCAGCGGGTTGGCGATGATCAGGACGAACGACTGCGACGCGGCGAGCATCGCGCTCGCGAACGCCACGCGCTCGCGCGGCACCCGGATCAGCACGTCCGCGGAGGCCAGCGTATACAGCCCACCGGCACCGCTCATGGCGAGGGCGATCAGCCCGACGCCCATCCACGGCGAGGTGGCGAGCGGGAGCAAGACCAGGCACGAGCCGAGGACCGCGGCCATCCCGAACAGAAGGCGCGGCGGCGCTCCGTGGGCCCGCCGCTGACGCGAGGCCAGATCGCCGAACAGGATCGCGCCGATATCGAACCCCACCATCGGCAGCCACAGGAAGTGGCCGACGTCGGCCTGCTCGACGGCGAACGTCCGATCCAGGTACTTCGCGCCCCACGCCGAGGCGAAGCCCGTGATCGGCGCCGCGGCGAACACGGCGACGATGACGCGCAGCATGTTCGGTTGCCGCAGGAACTCGTGCCAGGGCAGCCGCGCAGGGGGGGGAGCGTCGGGCGTCGCCTCGCGTGCGACGTCGACCGCATCGATCTGCGCTCGCACCGCGCGACGGCGGGTCAACCCGATCCACAACGGAATCCACACGAGCCCCACCGCCGCCGAGCCGAGGAACGCGATCCGCCAGCCGGCGACGGCGAACAGGTAACTCGCGAGCGGCGCCGCGACCATGATCCCGATCGAGGATCCCGTGAACAACAGGCCGAACGCGCGTGCCCGCTCGGCAGCTGGGATCAACCGCGCCACCGTCTGCGCGGACCCCGGGTAGCTTGGAGACTCGGCGACGCCCAAGGCGATCCGGAGAGCGAACAGCGTGACGAAGCCAAGCGCGAGCGAGTGCAGCGCCGCGATCGAGGACCACAGGAGCACCGACCAGACGAGGCCACGACGCGCACCCGCGCGATCGATCCACCAGCCCGCGATCGGGGTGGCCACCAGGTAGGCGAGCGAGAACGCCGAGGCCAGCCAGCCGTACGCGGTCTCGGTGATCCCGAGATCCTTGGTCACCGTGGGTGCCAGCACCGCCAGCGTCGTGCGGTCGAGCTGGCTCACCGTCATGGTGAACGTCGCGGCGATCGCCACGGTCCACGCCATTCGTCTGGACAGCGGACCTGCAGACATGGGCGCGGGACGCTATCAGACCGGCGGCGAGGTGTCGCGCGCGGCCGTCCGTCACCGTGTAGGGCGGAGAGCTCGGACTCAGGCCCAGGCGCCGAGCTGGGCGCGGGCCTGGTCCGTCGAAAGGGCGTCGGCGGCGGTCGCGACTTCGTCCGGGACCCAGTCGGGGAACGGCGTGACGAGGTTCCGGTGCTCGCCCGTCGGCATGTGCTCTTGCTGGACGCTCGCGACGCGGTCCGCCGGGATCCGACCCTCGCGGGCGAGGCGTACCAGGGCGGGCCACACGCGGCGGTGGACGAAGGTCACCTTGCCGTCGACGAGCTTGAAGCAGCGGACGTCGACGTCGTCGTCGATCTCCGAGAGCGCGTCGAAGATGACCTGCGCTTTCGGGTGCGACCACCAGCTACCGATGATCGGCTCGCCGGCGATTGCCTCCGCCAAGGTGGGCACGGGGCCCTTCGCCGATGCGAGGACGACGCCGTGCCTCTCGACGAAGCTCACCCACTTGGCGCCGGCTGACCCTGCGGCCTTGCCTGCGGGTCGCTTGGTGGCCGATTTCCTCGCGGCCGACCTCTTCACGGCCGCCTTGTTCGCCGACTTCTTCGCCGGCTTGGTCTTGGCCTTGGCGTTCGCCTTCGCACGCGCCTTGGGCGCGGCCCGCTTGGCCGGAGGTCTTGCCTTCGCTTTCGCCTTCGTCTTCACCGGGGGATTACAAAGAGGAAATCACGAGGCGGGACAAAACGGTAGCCATCTTCGGTCACCCGGATGATCTCCGAGCCATCCTCGCCGAGCAGGCGCCGGATCCGCATGATGTTCGTGAACAGGGCAGCGTCGTGGCGCAGGGGGTGGTACTCGACGTTCCACACGGCCTGGACGATGGCCTCCTTCGAGTACACCTTGCCAGGGGCCGAGGCGAACAGGAACAGGAGGCGCTTGAGGAGCGAGCGGCGGCGGAGGTCGGCGAGCTCGGCGCCGTGGCGCCAGATGACCTCGCGAACGCCATCGACGGCGAGCGCGCGCGCCGACAGGCGGAGGACCTCGGGGTTGGCGTCGGAGACATCACTCGGCACGCCCTCGGCATCGATGACGCGGAACGGCCGCTGGGCGGTGAGCCCGAGGTCGGTGAGGAGGCGCGCGGCGCCCTCGATCGCGGTCGTGGCCATGGTGGCGGCGCTCGGCGCAGACGGATCGGCGACGGCCTCGTGGCCGGAGATGGCGTCGAGCGCGGCGTGCGCCACCAGCCGCTCCACGGGCAGCCCCGCGGCCATCGCGAGCTCGGCGGCGTCGCGCGCGTAGGACACCGCGGACGGCGCGTCGTCGTCGTCCCGCGCGAGGGCAGACAGCGCGAGCAGCGCATGGACACGCGCGCGGACCAGGCCCGCGGCGGCGGCCTCGCGTGCGGCCCGCGTCGCGGCGGCGCGCGCGTTGCCGCGATCACCACGCGCGAGCTCGAGACGCGCGACGATCACGAGCGCCGAGGCGAGCTCGATGGTGCGGTGCGCGCGCTCGGCGAGGACGGCGGTGTCGCGCGCGAGCTCGAGGGCCATGCCCACGTCGCCAGCGGCGAGTGCGACCTCGGCACCGGCGAGCCGGCGATCGAGCTCGTCGCGTGCCTCTGCACCCGCGTTCTGCGCGAGCTCGACAGCGCCCGCACGCTGCCCGCTCTGGGCGCGCGCCGCGGCGAGGTTGACGGCGACGGTGGCCGCGGAGGCCGCGTCGAGCGCGGGTGATCCGTGTAACGCTTCGAGGCGCGGCAGCGCGGCTTCGAGGCGGAACTCGAGGAGATCGATCGCTGCGACCACCGCGGAGCCCCGTGCGGCGAGGTGGCCGAGCTCGCGGCGGACGCTCGACGCAAGCGCGGCGGAGGCGAGCTCCGCGGCCATGGCCGGCTGCCCGCGTACGATCTCCAGCTCCGCGAGATCGAGCTCCGCGCGCAACGCGCCGAGCTCGTCACCGCGTTCGCGACGCGCGCGCACGACATCGTGGAGGAGTGCTGCAGCCGTGGTGCTGTCACCGCGGCGGCGCGCGACCAGCGCCCGCGCTGCGAGGACCTCGTCGGCGACGCTGACCGCGTCGAGATCGCGAGCGATCGCATCCGCTGCATCGAGCGCGGTGGCAGCTTCGACGAGCCGGCCTTCGCGCGCGAGCCCGACGGCCCGGCGAGCATCGACGATCGCCGACAGCTCGCTCGCCTCGAGGCACACCGGGACGCTCTTGCACGCGCCATGAGCACGCGCGAGCGCGCTGCGCATCGCGGCGACCCGGCCCATGTACTCGTCGACGCGCGCCGTGACGAGGTGGACACGCGCCCGCGCCAGCGGATCGGCGCCCGCGAGGTCGCCGGCGGCCGCGAGCTGCGCGGTCGCGACATCGGGCTTGCCCGCGAGCAGCTCGAGCTCGGTCAGGAGCGCCACGGCGCGGGCCCGCTCGCTCGGATCGCTGGCACCGAGCAGGCCGGTCAGCGCACGCCGCGCCGCAGCGACATCCCCGGACGCGAGCGTCAGCTCGGCATGGACGATCGGCGACACGGCGCCCGGCGCGGCGCTCGCGCGCTCGAACGCCTCGGTGAACCGACCACCGCGGACCGCGATCTCGATGCGCAGCGCGGCGAGCGCACGCGACTTCTCGGGATCGATCGCCGCGCGCACGAGCTCCGCGGCGCCGGTCTCCGCGACGCCGCCGTGGTTCTGCTGGCGACGGCGCGGCTTGTCACCGAGCGCATCGAGCAGCGACTCGAACTCGCCCGCACCACCGCTGCGCGCGGCGAGCTCGCGGTCGGCGAGGAGGGTCTCGGCCGCGCGATCGCGATCGCCGGCGGCGAGCCAGTGCCACACGACCTCGCGCACGCGCGTGATCTGATCCATCGCGCCGAACGCACCGTCGTCGCCAGCCTGCCACGCGAGGCGCGGCCCCGTCGACAATGCGGCGGTGCTCGCGACCAGCTCGGCCGCGGCGCTAGACAACCGGATCTTCTCGTCGGGTTGCATCTGCGCGAGGACGTCGACCCGCACGACCTCGTGCACGACGATGCGGCCGTCGCCGGCCCCATCAGCGAGCTGCCGGGCGACGAGGCTGGCGAGCGCCGCTTCGATGTCCACGCCGGGCGCGAGCGCGGCGATCGCCGCGGGGGCGACCGGCGCGCGAAGAATCGCGAGTGCCTCGAGCGCCGCGCGCGCCGGAGGCTCGAGCGTGGACAGCTCCCACGCCGACGCTCCGAACCGCGCCCGCGCGAACTCGCGGCGCAGGCCGAGGGGCAGCCCGCGCGTGCGCGCGTATGCCGCCTCGAACCCGACGGTCTCGCCGTAGGTCTCCTCGAGGCTCGCCCACAGCGAGCCGGCGGAGTCCATGTCGAGTCCCTGCAGCTCGACCTCGGCGATCTGCGACCCGACCGCGGCCGCGAGCGGATCGCGCCCGACCACGACCACGCGCCCGAGCGCCGTCGGCCCGAGCAGCAGGGGGCCGAGCAGGCTCGTCGCCTCGTCGGTGCGGAGGTGCTGGATGTCATCGATCACGAGCACCCGCGACGTGGCCGAGAGCGTCTGCGCCAGCGTCCCCGGCACGCAGCGCAGCGCGCGCTCTGCGCGGGCGCGCAGGGCGCTCGCGCGATCGCCCGGGTGGCACTCGATCAACGTGCAGGGCGCACCGAGCCCAGGCGCGAGCTCGGTGACCAGGCGCGTCTTCCCGGAGCCGAGCGCTCCATGCAGCGAGACCAGCGAGACCAGCGCGAGGTGCTGCTTCAGCTCGGTCAGCTCCTGCTGCCGGCCGACGAACGGCACCGGGCCGATGGGGGTCATGGGATTGGTGAGCTTGTTAGGACGGCGGCGCACGGACTCCGCCAAGTCAGCAAGGCGTGCGCCACTGTAGGTTTGCGTGGATCGCCGCTGGGGAGCCGCGCAACCCAGCGAAACGACGTGCGCAGTGTATGCCAGGTCGCGCGAAGAACATGCGCTTGATGTGCGGTCACTGCAACGCCGGCGCCTCGCTGAGGGAGTGCCCCGGAGCCTGCGCCCCCCAACGTCAGCGATTTCCAGACAGTGTCAGGAGGCTGGCGAGGGAGGTCTCCCAGTCCGCACCCTCGTCGCGTCGCTGGCGGAGCAGCCGCTCGATCCCCGGGTAGGCGGCGATCGCGTCATCGATCGTCTTGTCGCGACCGTGCTGGTAGGCGCCGAGCGTGACGAGATCCCGATTCTCTTCGTAGATCGCGAGCTGGGTGCGTACGCGCGCCGCGGCCTCTGCATGGCTGCCGTCGATCACCCGGTGCATCAGCCGCGAGTTGCTGGCGACTACATCGATCGGCGGGAAGTGCCCGCGCTGCGCGAGCCTGCGATCGAGGATGATGTGACCATCGACGAGCCCACGGACCTCGTCGGCGATCGGCTCGTCGAGGTCGTTGCCCGCGACGAGCACCGTGTAGAGCGCCGTGATCACGCCCGACGGCGTGGCCCCCGTGCGCTCGATCAGCCGCGGCAGCAACGCGAACACGCTCGGCGGGTAGCCGTGGCGCGCCGGCGGCTCGCCCGCGGAGAGGCCGACCTCGCGTTGCGCACGGGCGACCCGGGTCAGCGAATCGCACAACAGCAGCACGGACGCGCCGCGCCGCTCGCGGAACCACTCGGCGATCGCCGTCGCCACGTGGATCGCGCGCAGTCGCACCAGCGCCGGCGCATCACTCGTCGCGCACACCACCACGGTCCGCGCGCGCGCGGGTGCGAGCTCGTCGCCGAGGAGCTCCCCCAGCTCGCGGCCGCGCTCGCCGACCTGACACAGAACGATCACATCCGCGCTCGCGCCGCGCGCGATCTGCCCGAGCAGCGTCGACTTGCCGACACCCGCCGCGGCGAACAACCCCACGCGCTGGCCGCGGCCGAGCGTCAGCAGCGCATCGAGCACGCGCACCCCGGTCGGAAGTGGCGCGGTGATCGGCGGCCGCGACAACGCGGCGGGGGCCGGACGATCGACCGCCCACGTCTCGCCCACGAGCGGTGGACCAGCGTCGAGCGGTGCGCCGGTCCCGTCGAGGACACGGCCCAGCAACTCGTCGCCGCACTGGATCGTGAGCGGGGCACCGGTACGCCAGACACTCGCCGCGGGCGCCACGCCGGCGAGATCGCCCAGCGGGAGCAGCACCGCCTGCTCGCCGCGAAACCCGACGACCTCCGCCGGAAGCGGCGATCGATCGCGGCGGTCGATCTTCACCACCTCGCCGAGCGCGACGCTGGGGACCGTCGCGCGGATCACGAGCCCCACCACCTCGTCGACCGCGCCCGTCGCCAGCGCCGGCACCGCGACCGTCTCGGATGCGAGCTGCGCGCCCGTGTTCCGCGCTGAAGTGCGCTCCGCCGTGACACGCGCCTCGCGCACGAGCTCCGCCGCGAGCTCCGCGGCATCGCGCTTCAGCCGCTCGGCCTCGACGCGTGCTTCCTGGACGATCTTGTCGGCGAGCGACCGAGCGTCGTGTTCGTCACCGCCGATCACGCGGCCGGCCTTCAAGGCGACAGCTGGACGTTCGAGTTTGCCGCCATCTGGTTCGTGGTCAGCTTGACGTGGATGGTCGTCGTCGTCTTGTTGACACGGACGACGACGCCCGTGCCGCCCGACAGCGGCGAGGTCGTTTCGCCGCGCAGCACCGTGACCTTCCAGGTCTTGTCGACACCTTGCTCCGAGCCGCTGGCGACGACGACATCGAGACCATTACCGTCGATCGCGACCTTGAGCACGCGCGCGACGATCGGCTTCGCTGCCGGTAGAGGTGGAGGCGGAGGTGGCACCACGGTCCCACCCGTACCGCCCGGCGGCGGCGTCGGCTTCGGGCAGCCCTTCCAGTCAGCCGGCGCGCCGGGAGGACACGCGGTCCCGCACGTCGGGTTGTTCGGATCGAACACCGTGCACGGGATCGCGGCGTCCGGGATGTCGGGGAGCTT
>JAYVLW010000703.1:0-10811 GCA_043759315.1 Myxococcales bacterium | reverse complement strand
GAATTCGATCCCGCCACGCACGTTATGTTGTTCATGGCGATCGATGCCGTGAAGTTCCGCAAGGCCGTGACGCCGGGTGACCAGCTCATGATCGAGGTCGTTCCGCTGCGGAAGGGCAAGATCTTCAAGATGAAGGGCGAGATCAAGGTCGACGGGAAGGTCGTCTCGTCCGCGGAGTTCTTGGCTGGGCTGGCCGAGAAGTCCAAGGTGGCGTAGTGCGCAGGCTCGCGGTCGTCCTGGTCGCGATCGCCGCGTGCTCCTGCGGTAGCAAGAAGCAGAGGCGCGCCGGCGACGCCGCGCCCGTCGAGATCGTGCAGCAGCCGGTCGGCAGCGATGCGGGGGCCGGCGGTGGTGCAACGGGCGACGAGGTCGAGCCGAACGACGGCGAAGACGTGGCGACCCAGCTCCCCCTCGGCACCACGCTGCGCGGTCGGATCGAGCCCGAGACCGACGCGGACTTCTACAAGCTCGAGCTCACGGATCCCGGCGCGTTGAGCGTGGAGCTCAAGGAGGTCGTCGGCATGGACCTCACCCTCGAGATCCTCGATGCCGGTGGCACCTCGCTCGCGAAGTCCGATCGTGGTGGCGTGAAGGTGCGCGAGGGCGTGCCGAACCTCGGGGTGACGCCAGGTCGGTACACGCTCGTGGTGCGCGCGAAGAAGGCTCCGGCGGTGAAGCCGAGCAAGCCGGTGAAGCCCCCGAAGCCGCCGAAGAAGGGCGCGCCCACGCCGGTCGACGCTGGCGCGGTTGCAGCGGCGACACCGATCTACGAGATCACCGCGAAGGTGATCTCGCCGGCGCCGAACGCCGAGCGCGAACCCGATGATGATCGCGGCACGGCGAACGATCTGATCGTCGGCGACACCGCAACCGGCTTCATCGGCTGGAGCGGTGACGCAGACGTGTGGAAGCTCTCGGTCGAGGCGCTGTCGGCGAAGAACGTCGTCGACGTCGAGGTCTCGGCGGTCGAAGGTGTGGCGCTGATGCTCGAGCTCACCGATGGCATCGGTCACCCGCTGCTGGTGCGCAAGGCACCGCGCGGCGCGGCGCTGATCGCGCGCGGGCTGGTGCCGATCGTACCCGCCGGTGCGCCTCCGTTTCACTATCTCACGGTCAAGGGCGATCGCTCGAACCACGAGACGGCGTACCAGCTCCGGGTGTCCGAGAAGGTCCCGGCCACCGATGCCGAGACGGAGCCGAACGACACGCCGGAGCGCGCGATGCCGTGGCCGTCGGAGCGCACGGTGGTGCACGGGGCGTGGTCACCGGGCGATCTGGATTGCTATCAGCTGCCGGTCGAGCAAGCCGCCCGCACCGTGGACATCACGATCGATCCACCGGGCGAGGCGGACCTCTCTGCCGAGGTGCTGATCGATGGCAAGCCGGTGGGGAAGGGCGAGCACCCCGGCAAGGGCGCGCAGGAGAAGCTCACCGTGGCGATTCCGGCCGGCGTCGCGGCGGTCCTCAAGATCAAAGGCACGGATGCTTCGGCGGAAGGCGCCTACGAGGTCTCGCTCCACGACGGGCCGGCCGCACCATGACGGTGCGCGTGCGGCCGATCCGTGTCCTGGTCGTCCTGGCGCTGGTAAACCTCGTCGCGTACGCCGCACGGAACGCGTTGTTCGCCGTGTATCCAACGCTCACGGCTCGCTATCACATCGGCAACGCCGAGCTCGGCTTCCTGCAGACGGTGTTCATGCTGCCCCACGCCGTGGCCACCCTGGGCTTCGGCTGGGCGGGTGATCGCTACGATCGCCGGCGCGTGATCGCGTTCGGGATGGCGCTCGCCAGCATCGCCGCGGTGCTCGGGGTGATCGGCGAGAGCTACGTGGGGCTCGCCGTGTCGCGCGGGCTCGTCGGCTTCGGGACGGCGGCCGTGGTGCCGGTGGCGAACTCGATCCTGGGGCAGGTGTTCGAGGGGCCAAAGAAGGCGAGCCGGATGGCGGTGTTCAACCTCGGGCTGTTCGTTGGCGGCGTGCTCGGTTTTCTGAGCGGCACCCTGCTCGGGTTCCCGCTCGTCGTGATCGCGCTCGCGGTGCCGGGACTCCTGCTGTGTCTCGTGCTCGTCGCGGTCGCGATCCCACGGCACGCGGCCGCGCCGACCGCGATCGTGGTCCGCGAATCCGGTGGGCGTGGCGATGGCCTCGGGGCGATGCTCGCCGGGTTCATCGCCGATGCGAGGGAGCTCCTCCGCATCCCCACCCTGCGCTGGGTGATCGCCTCGACCACGGTGATGGCGTTCGCCGCCGGCGGCTACAATGCGTGGTTGCAGGTGTTCCTCGTCTCCGAGAAGGGGATGTCGCCCGAGGACGCAACGTCCCTGCTCGCCCTCGCGCTGTGCGGCGGGCTCTCGGGCATCCTCGTCGGGGCGCGGATCTCGGACAAGCTCTCGGCGCGGACCGCCGCGGGTCGACTGTGGACGATCGTGTTCGGGATGATCCTCACCGCGCCGTGCGCGAGCGCCGCGATCCTCCTGCCCGCGGGGATCGCGCTGCAGGCGATCGGCGTGCTCACCCTGTTCTTCATCTCCTGGTACCACGCACCGATGGCGGCCACCGTTGATGATCTCGCGCCGCCGCGGCTCGCGGTCGCCGCGCAGGGCCTCGTCATCTTCACGATGCACATGCTCGGTACTGCGCCGTCGTCGTGGATCGTCGGCGCCATCTCGGAGGAGTCGTCGATCGGCACGGCGCTGTGGGTCCCCACGGCGGGCCTGGTCGTCGCTTCGGGGTGCATGGTCATGGCGACCCGGACGTTCGCCGCCGATCGCACGCGAGCGCGTGGTGCGCTATAACCGCGGGATGCGCGCCCTCGCGATCATGCTCTCGCTTCTCGTCGTCGCGTGCGGGAGCAACAAGGGGCCGTCCCGGACGCTCGACAAGTACGGTCGCGCGCTGAAGAACCACGACTTCGGCGAAGCCTACGACCTGATGTCGTCGGGGTTCCGCGGCAAGGTCTCCCGCGAAGACTACGTCCGGATGATGCGCGACAACCCGCGCGAGGTCGACGAGACCGCCGATCGGCTGCGCGGGAAGCGCGGGAGCATGGAGGTCTCCGCGGAGTTCGAGTACGGCCTCGGCGACACGATGCGCCTCGTCCAGGAGGACGGACGCTGGAAGATCTCGACGAACCCCCTCGGGTTCTACGATCAGAGCTCGCCGAAGGCGGCGCTGCGTTCGTTCATTCGCGCGTATCGGCTCGAGAGGTGGGACGTGATGCTTCGCTTCGTCCCGAACTCCTACCGGGAGAAGATGGACGCGGCGAAGATGAAGGCGCAGTTCACGGGCCCATCGCGCGAGCAGATGGAGAACTTGATGAACACCCTCGAGGCGAACAACGACGAGCCCATCATCGAGCGCGGCAACGATGCGCGCATGAGCTACGGCGATCGCTACACGGTGCAGTTCGTGAAGGAAGACTCCGCCTGGAAGCTCAAGGATCTCGACTGAGCGAGATCGCCGTCGGTGGCTAGTCGACAAGCCAGGTGCCGTGACAGGCCTGGTGACTCGATCCCGCGACGGGCAAATCCTGTCACCAGGACCCCGCAAAAAGGTCAGGGTGGCCCTGTTCGAGGCAAGCTCGTGCTTCGCCACGCGAATCGTCGACGGCGGTGTGCGTCAGTGGGCGGCACACCCCTTTCGGATGCCACACCGCGGTCGATCTCACACGTTGACGATTTCCGGCACGAGAAGTACAGCCTCGCGAATCTCCATGCGTTAGAATAAATCGACGGGAATCAGTATCCAAAGGCCCGTAGGTTGCAGTGTTTGGGATCGGAGCTACCTGAGTAAGTACTAGTCAAGCCTCGACACTCATGCACGGAAAGGCGGTCCGGCCATGTTGGATCCCTGGATTATTGAAGAGATCCTGAAGAGAGAAGAGGAGCTACGGCGCGAGCAGGAACGCTCGCACGCCGAACTCCCGATCGAGCGCTATCGCCCCGACATGGGCGAGAAGCCGACCGTCACCCCCGCCGAGGACGAGTCCGGGCGTGGTGTGATGATCATCGACATCTAACTACATAGAACTCCAAAACAACGGACCACCAGCAACGCTGGTGGTCCGTCTTTTGTTTTGGGGCTTTCGGCGACTCGATAGGTTAGATAACGCGCTGTGCCGCGTCGCGCCGGGCATGTCTTCACGATCGTGCTGGGTGTCCTCGGGTGGGGCGTGGTCCTCGTACTCCCGGCGATCGACGTACTCCCGGATGCGTCGCGGACGCCGCCGTTGTGGATCGCCCTGTTCGTGGTGGTCATCCTCTCCGCCCGGGCGCTCGCCTTCCGGCTGGTGGAGGGCAGCGTGCTCTCTCTCGACTCCGCGTACTACGTTGCGGCAGCGCTGTCCGTGGGCGCAGTTGGTGCGGGGCGGCTCGTGGCGATCGCGCTGACCGTGGATGCGTCTGCGCGCCTCTACTACGCTCGCAGGAAGGGCCGCGGTGAGAGCTGGTGGGCCGAGCTTGGCTACGTTCTCTACTTCGGTGGCATGTCGGGTGGCGTGCTCGTGATGTGCGGCTGGTTGCTCGGTGCCGATGGCGAGGTCGGCGCGCGCCACGATGCGATCGAGGTCGCGCTGCGGGTGGTCGCGATCGCCACCGCACTGCTCGTCACGCACTACGCCATCCAGGGCGTGCGGCTGCGCCTCCTCGGCCGCAGCTGGCGTACCTACCTCCAGGATCTCGCGCTGCCGGGCATCCTCGCGGAGGCATCGCTGATGCCGATCGGCGTTGTCCTGGTGCTGCTCTACGATCCGGATCAGCCGCTCGGCTTCCTGCTGCTCTCGCTCACATATCTGCTGATCAACCTCGTGTTCTCCCGGCTCTCGCGCGCGCAGCACCAACTCGAGGGACGGGTGCACGATCTCGAGATCCTGACCGCGACCGCGCGGCGCCTCTCGGCATCGCTGCAGCTCGAAGAGCTGGTGGACGCCGTGGCGCGCGAGACCTGCAATGCGATCCCGGAGGCCGAGGTCGTGGCGCTCGTGCACCGCCGATCGGGCGCGGAGAGCGGGCTCGTGATCGATGGCTACGACCGCGGCGGCGACCACTTCTTCCGCCAGCCGATGGCGGACGGCGAAGGCGTTGCTGGCTGGGTGATGACGCACGCGACGGTGCGCCGGATCGCGGACATCACCGACAGTGACATCGCGATGGGCAACGAGGGCACCGAGGGCGTCAGGTCGTGGCTGGGCGTGCCGCTGATGATGTACGGCGGCTGCGAGGGCGTGATCGTGGTGCAGAGCACGCGGCCCGACGTGTTCCGCGAGGATCACCAGAGGCTCCTCGAGTCGCTCGGGCTGCAGATCGCCGCCGCGCTGCAGAACGCACACCTCTACGAGCTGGCGATGGTCGATGGCCTCACGGGCTTGTTCATGCGTCGCTACTTCGACGCACGCATCGAGGAGGAGATCGAGCGGTCGAAGCGCTACGGCACGCCGTTCTCGGTGGTGATGATGGACGTGGACGATTTCAAGAAGCTCAACGACGAGCACGGGCATCTCATCGGGGACCGCGTGCTGCGATCGATCGCGAATACCGTGAAGGCGCAGCTCCGCGGCGTCGATACTGCCTCGCGCTACGGCGGAGAGGAGATCGCCGTGATTCTGCCGCGCAGCGACATGGTCTCGGCCTACAACGTCGGCGAGCGGATCCGCGCCGCCATCGCCGACTCGAGGATCACCACGGACTCGGAGCCGCCGAAGGTGCTGACGGTCACCGCGTCGTTCGGGGTGGCCTCGTACCCGGAGAGCAAGGCGGCGGATGGCGAGGACCTGATCCGCCGCGCCGATCGCGCGCTCTATCGTGCGAAGAAGACCGGCAAGAACCGGGTCGAGCTGTTCTGGAGCGACGAGTCCGGACCCGTCAGGATCCCGACGGGCGAGATGCCCCCGGTCACGGAGTCCTGATCATCATGAGCGACGACGAGCGGCGCAAGGCGGAGCGGAGGGTCGGCTGGGCGCGGTTGTGGGCGCGCGCGAAGCAGATCGTGACCACGGATCCGAGCGGATCCGACGACGATGACCTCCTCGTCGACGAGGAAGCGGCGAGGGTCCTCGCCGCGCAGGCGGGGCGACTCAAGGGTGGCCTGGCGAAGGTCGCGCAGCTCGCGGCCTACGATCCTGGCGCTACCCTCGGCGGCCGGAGCGGCGCCACCGCTTCCGCGCGCGCGGTGCTCGGTGACCTCTGGGACCACGCCCCGGCGGTCTCCTCCGGCGCGATCGTTCGCGTGATCGAGGAGGATCTTGGTCGGGCACCCCAGGCGCTGTTCAAGGCCTGGGACAACGCGCCGCTCGCTTCGGCCTCGCTCGGTCAGGTTCACGCGGCGACGCTGCTCGACGGTACCGAGGTCGTCGTCAAGGTGCAGTATCCCGGCGTTGCGGACTCGCTCCGCTCGGATCTCGACGACGGTGGCTTCCTCCGCAAGCTGGCGGGCTCCGAGGTCGGGCGCTCCCTCGACGACGATGCGTTGACCGCGCTTGGTGATGCCGTGCGCGGCGAGCTCGATTATGCCGCCGAGGCCGCCGCGGTCACTCGATTTGCCGAGGCCTGGAAGGACCACCGCGTGCTGCGGTTCCCACGTGTGATCCGGGAGCTGTCATCAGCGCGCGTCCTGACGATGACCCGCGCCAGAGGCAAGACGGTCGTCGAGGCCGCGGGTGTCGGCTCGCCCGATGTGCGGCGTGCTGCCGCGCTCGCGATCTTCGAAGTCACGTGGGGCAGCCCGCTCGCGCACGGACTCCTCAACGCGGACCCGAACCCCGGGAACTTCCTGATCGACGAGCAGACCGACGGGGCGATCCACCTGTGGTGCCTCGACTTCGGCTGTGCGTTCCCGATCGGCGACGAGGTCCGCGATGCGGACCGGGAGATCTTCTGGGGGCTGATCGACGACGATAACGCGTCGGCCGCCGAGCGGTTCCGGCTGGGCATCGCGCGCGCGGGGCTCCTCAAGCGGGCCGACCTGCTCGCGTCCACGGCCCACCGGGACTGGGAGCGCGCGCTCTCTGCTCCGATCACCACCCACGGCGACTTTCACTGGTCGGCGTCCTACGCTGCGGATCTCGCGAGCGCGACGGGGCGCGTGATGGCCATCGGCGGCCTGGCCCTCCCTGCCAAGGTGTTGATGTTGTGGCGGCAACGGCTCGGATCCGCGGCCGTGATCGGCATGCTCGACGCCAAGGCCCCGTTCCGAAGGGTCCTGGTCGACCTGATCGGGACGGGCCGAAGAGCCCTGCGCTAGCGCCCCCCGGAGTTGCTAGTAAGTGTAGCGAAGGAACGCGCGGCTATCGATGCCGCGCATCCGGTCGAACTGCGGCGCGGTGAAGCCATCGACGCCTAGCCCGAGGGAGTAGTGGCGGTTCTCGAGCTGATACTCGAAGCCGACGCCGACCTGGAACATGATCGAGTACTTCTCTCCGGGCTCGGTGATCATCACCTTGCCGAGCACGTTCGAGGAGATCATCGTGATGCCGACGCCGCCCTCGGCGAACAGGGCGAGGCGGTCAAACCGCCCCGTGAGCCGCGCATCGCCGGCGCCGCGGTAGAGCTGGAACCACTCGCCCTCGGGCGGGGGGGGTACTGTGGCCTCGTGACTGGAAGCGGCGACCTGGATGCCGATCGAGAACCACGAGAACAGATCTCGACCGATCCGCACGCCCAGGGCCGGACCGATCGCCGCGGCCGCGGAGGCGCGCGGAGGGAGGAAGTTGACCGCACCGAGACCACCCTCGGCGAACCAGCCTTTCGAAGCCGGGCGGGCGTCAGCGGCTCCGCAGAGCAGCGCGAGCGCGCAGGAAACGACTGCTAGGCGACCCATCCCTCTCGCAATCGTAACCGAAATCGAAAAGGTCAGGGCGTCGCAGCCGCCATGATCGAGAAGTCGGCGGGCATGAACGGCTCGAGGTCCGCCATCGGCGCCGACAGCAACTTGTCGGGGAGCATGTCTCCGCGGATATCGCGCACGCGCACCGTGAACTCGAGGGTCATGTGGCGGTCGGGCTTGAAGACGAGATCGGCCTCGAGGATCGCGGGAATCGCCTCGCGCGGGAACACGACGCCGGTCGTGGCCTGGGGCAGCGGCTCGCCGTCCATGTCGAACATCAGCGGCTCGAGTTGCGCGAACATCTCGATGTTCTTGCTGATGGTCAGCGTCGCGCGGAACGGGTTGATGTTCCCGCGCGTGATCTGGTCGAGATCGATCGCCGCCTCACGCAGGTTGTCCTCCGTGAACAGGCCGCTGAGTGTGCCGTTCGCCGGGATGTCGAGCGGGATGTCGCCGTCGAGGCCGGGCGGGGGAGGCGCCTCGTTGTCGGTCGACAGCGCGATCATCGATGGGTCGTAGCGGAAGAACTGGTTGGCGCCGTTGAGCTGCACGGTCGCGTTGCCCGGCTTGTCGGTGAGGTTCTTGATCGTCCACTCGACCGAGATCTCGAGATCGTCGACCTGGATGTACGGGAGCACCACCATCGGATCCGTGATCAGGGCCTGGCGCCGCATGCGATCCGCTGCGTCCTTCGTGGTCTCACGCTTGACCGGGATGGTCAGCGTTCCAACGCCGGGGAGGAGGTTGCCCTCCATGTCCATCATCTCGCCAGCGTCGATCGTCGTCGGTGAGGGCAGGTACACCGGATCGTTCGCGCAGCCGAGGCTCAGTGACCCGAGCGACCCGAGCGAGATGACGATGCCGAGACCCGTGAGCGTGGTGGTGCGCATCATTTACCCTCCTTGCGTGAAGACGAATGGATAGTTGACGATCGCGCCCCCCTTGGCGGGGAACTTGAGACGCATGATGTTTCCCTTCACGCAGCTCTCGACCCCCTCGTTGCGGAGCGAGCCGCCCTGCGTGGCCGAGCTCTTCACCGAGCCGTCCGAGGCGATCACGAAGTGGATGACGAGCTTGCCGCCGATGCCGGGCGAGCGATTGAGCTCCTTCTGGTAGCAAGCGCGGAACACGCCGGCGCGCGCCTTGACGACGCGATCGATCTCTTCCTTCGACAGCCCGTTGAAGTCACCGGTCGCTTCTTCCATCTTCACGGCCACCGCCTTCGGCGCCGCTCCGGTGCAGCCCGCACCGACGCAGGTGCCACCGGGGCGCTCCTTGCCGGTATCGATCGGGCCCTTGTTGGTCACGAAGTCGCCGTCGACATTGCCGCCGCCGCCGGAGCCCTTGCCCTTGCTGCCGCGCGTGGTGCCGGTGCCCTGGCCGTCGCCGACGCCCGAGCCGGTGCCGGGACCAAAGCCGATCGATCCGCTGCGCACCGTGTCGCCCTTGATGCCGGTGAACTTGGACAGGCTTGTCGACAGGTTCCGGTCGATGATGTTGTCGAGGTACTTCTTGTTCTTGTCCTCGAAGAACGCCACCTTCGGCGGCTCGGGCTTGTCGTCTTTCGGATCGGTGGTGCGCGCACGCTCGGTGTCGCCCTTGCCGCCGGAGGCGCCCTCGTCATTCTTCGTCGCGGTCTTGATGTTCTTCGGTGTCGCACTCGCGGCGGCCGCGTCGTCCTTGCTGACCTTGCCGACGGTCGGCGTGGCCTTCGGTGGCTCCGGCGGCGGTTCTGGATCGAGCTTGGTCACCAGGTACTGACCGGTCAGCGAGCGCGGGCCGGGCCACACGAACGGATTCTCCCCCGTGTAGAGCTGGTACGTCATGATCAGCAGCGCCGCATGGAGCACCACGGAGAAGGCGAAGGAAGCCTGCGACTCGCCGTCTTGCTTGAACAGCCAGACGCCGAGCCCGGCGACGATCAACGCCGCGGTGGGTAGCACCGCGCCTTCGATGATCGCGTCGCCGACCAGGTAATCGTTGTGGCCCGACTTCTTGATGACGAGGAGGATCGCGAGCACCGTGGTCGATAGCAGCCAGCCGCCGACGCCCGCGAACAGGACGGGCTTGGTGAGGAACACCGGTGCTTCTTCGAGCGGGACGAACTGGAAGAACAGCTTGTAGTCGCCGCTCTCGTCGAGGTCGACGACCCCCCAGTCCTTGCCGCTGATCGGCGTCGCGCGGAAGCCCCCGGGCCCGTCGCCTTCGCCTCCGCGATGCACGAAGTCGGCGACCTGCTTCTCCTCGCCATCGACGCAGATCGTTCCGCGCATACGCTCGCCGAGCGTCAGCAGGTAGCCGCGGTTGCCGGGACGCACGACCGCGAAGTTCGCGGGGAGGCCGATGTTCGGGACGGTGAACGTGGTCCGGCCCTCGGAACCGAGGGTGACGGGCCGCGGCTTCTCGAGCACGACGTCACTCATGACCTCGTCGTGCCAGATCAGGGCAATCCGAAGCGCTGTGCCCATTGCCTAGAGCTGCTCCTCGTCGAGCGAGCGGACCATGTGCGGGATGAACGAGCGCTTCTCGAGGCTCGCACGCTCGAGCTCTTCGTTCGCCCGCTCGAGAAAGTACAGGAGCTGCGGTGAGCGCATGCGGCCGTTGAGGTCGAGGGCGGTGAAGTCGAACGTCTTCGGCTTGCCGTCCTTGCCCTTCTTGAGATCCTTCGTGTCCTTGCCGTCGCCGGCGGCGGGCTCGCCGCTGACGCTGGCCGGGCCCGTGTTCGACGTCGGCGCGGCCCGGTCACCGGCAGGGGGCGGCGGCGTCGTGCCACCCTTCTTCTTCGGCTGGCCGAGCGCGGGTAGGGCCAGCACGCACACGAGTGCGAGGACGAGCGCGGGCACGCGCCCCCACGAGGGGGCCAGAGGCCTCGATCTATCCGGGCTCATTTCCCGAGCTCCTTTCGCTTGTCTTCCGCTGCCTGATGTTTCGCGTGTCCCACCGGAGCCTCCTGCAGGTACTGCTCCAGATCCGCCTTGCCGCCCGGCGGGTCGT